>NZ_BAAAXG010000022.1 GCF_039535475.1 Streptomyces showdoensis
ACCTCGGCGACCGCCGTCTCCACGAGCGCGGGCCGCAGTTCCTCGTCCGGCGGTGTCGGCGACTCCCGGAAGAACTGCTCGAAGAACGCCCGCAGATCGTCCGCCTCGACCACCCGCGCGGTGTGTCGCGGACCTCGTTCTTGCGGATGTCGTACGGGAGTTGGCGCAGCGCGGTGGAGTAGCCGAGCAGCACGAGCCGGGGCACGGTCTGGGTCCGCACCGGCGTGTGCTCGTAGATCGCGAGGGCGAGCTTGCCGATGCAGTCCCAGACGTCGGAGTTCGGGTCGAGGGTGTCGCACTCGTCCAGGACCAGCCAGAAGCGCTCCTCGGCGGCGGTGCGCGGCTGACGATCCGGTGCACGGCGTCGTCGATCGACGGAAGTGGATCGTTCAACCGTGTGGGGTTCAACGGAACTCCGTCGGTGCCCGGCTCCGACACGAACTCGTCGAGCCGCCCGACCAGCCGCGCCGCCGTCGTCGTCCGCGTCAGCGTCACCCGCACCGGACGGAACCCGCAGTGCTGCCCCAGATGACGGATCAGGTGGTACGTGTACGAGCGCCCGCTGTCCGGCTCCCCGTCCACCACCAGGACCGTCTGCTCCGGATCGGCCACGAAGAGCCGCAGCTTCTCGCGCAGCTCCGCCGGTCGATGAAGACCGCCGTGCCGTCCCGGAGCACCACCGTCGAGAAGGGGTCCCGCTCGGAGTGCGCGACCTCCTCGTCCTCCCGCAGCCGCCCGAGCAGCGACCGGAGCTCCGTCCCCCGGCCGGCCGCGTCCTTGGCGTCGAGCCGGTCGAGCGAATCGAGCCGGGCCAGGGCGGCCAGCAGCCGCCGCTGCTGCCCGAGTCCTTGCGGGCCGCCCCCACGATCCGGCGCGCGTTCTCGTCCCGGTCCGGGGTGAGCGGCAGGTCCGCCACGAAGATCTTGCTGAGGGCGCTGCGCAGCAGCCCTTCCGGGGGTCGGGGTTGTCGAGAAGGTGGTCCCGCACCCAGCTACATCGACGGCGCGCTGTTCGGCACCCACGGCGCCCCAGTACCTGCCCGAACGCCCGATGTCGATCAACTTCAACCAGTGGCTGATCGACCTCAACGGCCAGACGTCGACGGCCGCGCGCGCCTACGACCAGCGCGTCGACTACGTCCTGCACGTCAAGGACCAGGTGCTCACCCCGGCCCAGGTGGCCGCGAAGGTCGCCGCCCTGCGCGGCGCCGGAACGTCGTTCGTCGACGAGGTCCCGGCCTCCTAGGCGTCCGAGGCGCACGGCCGACCCCGCCGCTCACCCTGGCGGCGCGCCCCGCGGAGGGGCCGTCAGGGCGAGCGGGCGGGACGTCGGTCGTCCCCTCGGCCCGGGCCCCCTCCGCGCGGTCACTCCGAAGGTGTCGGAGCCTTGGCGGTGGCGCGGTCGCCCGGATGGCGGACGGCGCACAGGAAGCCCAGGGCGAGGGCGACGGCCATGCCGTAGAAGACCCACTGGTTGGCCTGGGCGAAGTCCATCTGGATGGCCGACATGGCGTCGCGGGTGGCTTCGGCGACCTGGCCGGTGCCGGTCGGCGGGGTGGCGTCGCCGTGGCCCGAGACGGAATCGGTGATGCCGCGGGCGACCTGGTCCGCGACGGCGGGTGAGATGCCCCGCGCCCGGAGCGTGTCCGTCACGTTCTCCGTCATCGCCCGGGACAGCAGGGTGCCGAACACCGCCAGTCCGACGCTCGCCGCGTAGTTGCGGACCGTCTGCGTGATGCCGGTGACCTCGCCGTACGAGGCGCCGATGGCCCGGTTGACCGCGTCCGTCGACGCCGGGGCCAGGATGAACCCGATTCCCGCGCCGGCGAGCGCCACGTACGGCCACTGGTCGTGCATGGACAGGTTGGTCAGCTCGTGGGCCCACAAGGCGAACCCCACCGCGCCCAGGATCGTTCCCGCTTTCAGCGCGGGCCGGGCACCCCGCTTGTCGAGGATCCTGCCGCCCCACTGGGAGGCGAGGGCGAAGCCAACGAAGAAGTACAGCAGGAAGAGCGCCGCCTGGTTGGGAGAGGCGCTGAGGGACACCTGGGCGTAGACGGACGAGAAGAAGAACACCGGTACGAAGGCGAGCATCGCGAAGAACAGCACGGCCGCGTCCACCGCGAACGCCTTGTCCCGGAAGACCCGCAGGTCGATCAGCGGGTGGCGGAGGCCGCGCTCGTACCGCACGAACACGTACAGGATCGCCAGGCCGCCGACGACGCACAGCCAGGTCGCCCAGCTCCCCCAGCCCCACGTCCACGCCTGCTGGAAGCCGAGGACGCTCAGCCCCATGCCGACGGCCACGAGGGCCGCGCCCGGCACGTCGAGCGTTCCGGGGCGCGGGCGGTCCGCGATGTGCGCGAGGGCGGTGAGGATCAGGGCGATGACGGCGACCGGCACGTTGACCCAGAAGACGGCGCGCCAGGTCCACGAGGCCGTGAGCCAGCCGCCCAGCAGCGGACCGACGGCGGTCAGCGCTCCGGAGATCCCGAAGAAGAGGGCGAGGGCCCGGCCCCGCCGTTCGACGGGGAAGACCGCCACGACCACGGCCAGCGCGGCCGGGAAGAGCAGCGCCGCGCCGAGCCCCTGTACGGCCCGGAAGGCGATGAGCCAGGACTGGGCGTAGTCGCCGGAGGGGACGCACCCGCAGAGGACCGAGGCGATGACGAAGACGAGCGTCCCGACGACGACGACGCGCCGTGGCCCGTACAGGTCGGCCAGGCGGCCGCCGAGGGCGAAGAACGCGGCGAGGGCGAGCAGGTAGGCGTTGACCACCCACTGCATGCCCGAGCTGGAGAGGCCCAGTTCGCGCACGATGTCGGGAGCGGCGATGGAGACGATGGTCTGGTCGATGAAGGTCATCGCCACCGCGAACATCATCGCCGCGAGCGCCACCGTCTGGTTCGGGAGCCGGCCGGCCTTCTGCCGCGCGGGGCGCGGCTCGGGACCGGTCTCCGTCAGTCTGCTCACTCTGTCCAGTCTGATCCCGTCCGTGGTGTCGCGCACGTCGCGCGCGGATGGGTGAGGTGCGGGCGATTCCGCGGCCCGTCGTTGGTTACGGGCCCAGCGTGCTGGTGGCAGCCGTCAACGCGTGCGGTGGCCCTGAGGTTCGAGGTGGGCCTCAGGCGTCTCGGCCCTGTCATGTGCTCACGCGGACCTCGTTCCCCTCCACGTCGGCGAGAACCGAGAACGCGGGGGCACGGGTCGCGGATACGAGTCGTTCCAGAACGGTCGGATCGCGGCGATGTCCAGCGCGTCGATCGCGATCTCCAGGAGTCGGACCGACCGCGGTGCCCCCGTCCCCGCGCCCTGATGGTCTTTCGGCCCTGGCGGCGCTCACGTTCCACCCGGGACGCTGGGCGGGTGACCTTCGTCCCGCCGGGGGTGATCGTTCCGGGCGAGGAATTCCTGACGGGTCACGGGGAGTTCCGGCTGCCTTCCCGGACCCCCACGAGCGAGTCCGAATGTTCCTTTTTGATGATCTAAGTCCTTGTTAGGGCCCTAGGTCCCCAAGTTGATGTAGATCAAGTAACGCCCCTTCCGGTCGCAATAAGCATCTTGTGAGTATTTGGTGCCCCCACAAGGACACCTCCTGCCCGCGACACGAACGAATGGACGGATGGGCTTCATGACATTGGGTCACCCGCTGGACCGCGCCACCGAGCGCCACAGACCATGGACGGGGCGGAGCCTCAAGCACCTCGCGGGCACCCTCGCGCTGTTGATGACCGCGGGCCTGGTGGAGGGCAGCGCCGCCTTCGCCGCCGAGCGCGAACCGGTGGCCCCGGCCGTCACCGAGGCGGCCGACCTCGCCTCCGCGCGGACCGCGGCCAAGCTGTCCGGAAAGAAGATCGAGGCGCTGTCCGAGCGCTCGGAGACGTCCACGACCTGGGCGAACCCCGACGGCAGCCTCACCTCCGAACTCTTCGGCGGCCCCGTCCGGTTCGAGCGCGACGGCGTCTGGACCGATGTGGACGTACGCCTGCGCAAGGCCCCCGACGGCGACATCGAACCCGTCGCGCACCCCAACGGCCTCGAACTCTCGGCCGGCGGCGGAGGCGCGAAGCCCCGCTCGCTGGACGCCTCCCAGCGGGCCGCCGCGCACGACCTCGTCACCCTCGGCGAGGGCGACCAGCAGATCACCCTCCAGTGGAAGGGCGGCCTGCCCGCCCCGCAGCTGAACGGCACCCGCGCCCGCTACCCCGAGGCCGTGCCCGGCGCCGACGTCATCGTCGACGCCACCCGCACCGGCTTCGAGCAGTTCGTCGAGATCAAGCGGCGGCCGGACACGGACGCCTACGCGTACACCCTGCCGCTGCGCACGCAGGGCCTCGACGTCCAGGAACAGCCCGACGGCAGCCTGCTCTTCGTCGACGAGAAGAAGCACCGCCAGGCGGTGATGCCGGCCCCGCTGATGTGGGACGCCTCCACCGACCCGGTCTCCGGCGAGCACACCCGCCGCGCCCCGGTCGCCATGAAGGTCGTGAGGACCGAGGACGGCGTGGACCTCGTCCTGACGCCCGACGCGGCGTTCCTCGCCGACCCGGCCACGACGTACCCGGTCACCGTGGACCCCTCCACCGGCAGCCTCGGCAACGTCTTCGACACGTACGTCCAGCAGGGCGAGACCCGCGGACTGGTCCACCGACACCGAGCTCGACCTCGGCAACCCGGGCACCAAGAACGCCAACGGCACTCCGCGCACCGCGCGTTCCTTCATCACCTGGAACACCGCGCCGATCGCCGACTCCCTCGTCTCCTCGGCCACGCTGTCCCTGTGGAACTTCCACTCGGCCAAACACCGACTGCAAGGCCTACCCGTGGGAGGTGTGGGCGACCGGCAAGGCGTCGACCGCCTCCCGGTGGACCGCCCAGCCGGCGTGGACGGCCAAGCGGGCCACCTCCACCCAGACCACGGGCAACCCGGGCTGCTCCGCCCAGCCGGACGGCTGGATCACCGCCGACGTGAAGACGCTGGTGCAGGAGTGGGCCTCGTCCAAGGAGGCCACCTCCGGCATGGGCCTGCGGGCCGCTTCGGAGACGGTCGTCGCGCAGTGGAAGCGGGTCAACTCCGCGAACGCCGCGCAGAACCCGCCGAAGCTGTCCCGTCACGTACAACTACCGGCCCGGCGTCGGCACCAAGCAGGAGGCGGGACCGCCGTACTTCTCGTACGGCGGCGCCTACGTGGTCAACACGGTGCGGCCGGTGCTGCGCGACACCATCACCGACAAGAACGGTGACAAGGTCAACGCCACCTTCCAGATCTTCGACACCGCGACCGACCAGCAGGTCGGCGGCCTGCTCGTCTCCCCGTACGTGGCCTCCGGGCAGCCCGCCTCCGTGACCGTCCCGGCGGGCGTGCTCGCCGACGGCCGCACGTACAGGTTCCGCAGCAACTCCTACGACGGCACCCACTACAACACGGCGTGGTCCGCGTGGAAGACCTTCACCGTCGACACCCGGGCCCCGTCCGCGCCCGTCTCGATCACGTCCAAGGACTACCCGGCGGACCGCTGGGCCGGCGGCGCGGGCACATCCGGTTCGTTCGCCGTGACCCCGGCCTCGGCCGACGTCAACTGGCTGGAGTGGTCGCTGGACGGCACCACCTGGACCAAGGTCTCGCACACGAGCGCCGCGGCGAAGGACCTGTCCGTCACCCCGGCCACCGACGGCACCCTCACCCTGCGCGTGCGGGCCGTCGACAAGGCCGACAACCGCTCCGAGGCCGCCGAGTACACCTTCAACGCGGGCCCCGGCGGCGTCGCCCAGCCCTCCGAGGGCACCCGGATCGTCCGGCGCGTGCCGCTCGTCGCCACGGCCGACAGCCGCGTCTTCGACCAGGTCTCGTTCTCCTGGCGCCGCTCCGAGGCCGACCCGTGGCAGCCGATACCCGCGGCCCACGTCAGCGGTGACGAGTCCGGCGTCAGCTGGCCGGTGCCGCTGACCGGCGGCACCAACAAGAAGCTGTCCTGGGAGGCCACCCGGACCGTCGACCCGGACGGCACCATCCAGCTCAAGGCCGACCTCACGGGGCCCGGCGGCGCCAAGGGCAGCACCGCCCCGCGCACCGTCGTCGTCGACCGCAACGCCAGCGGCGCCGCCACCACCGACGTCGGCCCCGGCAGCGTCAACCTGCTGACCGGCGACTACGCCCTCTCCGCGAGCGACGTCTCCGCGTTCGACCTGTCCGTCAACCGCTCCGCCTCCTCCCGGCGTCCCGACGCGGGCACCAAGCAGGCGGGACAGGCGCCCATCTTCGGCAAGGAGTGGGTGGCCGGCACCGCGGCCGAGACGACCGACTCCGACTACGCCTACCTGCGCCGCCTGTCCGACACCGCCGTGGACGTCGTCGACGCCGAGGGCGACCCGATCCACTTCACCGCCAACGCGGCCCGAGACGGCTGGGTCGCCGAACCCGGCGCCGAGGACCTCGTCCTGCAGGGCGCGGTGACCGGCACCTTCACGCTCTCCGACCCGGAGGGCACCGTCACCACCTTCACCCGGGCCGACGCCACCGCGCCCACCTGGCAGGTGTCGTCCACGCTGCTCAACGGCCTCAGCGCCTCCGCGACCACCGTGGTCTCCGAGACCGTCACCGTCGACGGTGCCAAGCTCGCCCGTCCCAAGCGGGTCATCGCGCCCAGCTCCGCCACCTCGGCCGCCGCCTGCACCGCGACGCCGAGCACCCGCGGCTGCCGCGCGCTGGAGTACGTGTACGCGACGAGCACCACGGCCACCGGCGACGCCCTCGGCGACGTCAAGGACCAGGTCAAGGAGATCAGGCTCTGGTCGACCGAACCGGGCGCCGCCTCGGCGAGCGCGAAGACCGTCCAGACCTACCGGTACGACGACCGGGGCAGGCTGCGCGAGACCTGGAACCCGCTCGTCTCGCCGGCCCTGAAGACCGCCTACGGCTACGACGACGCGGGCCGGGTCACCGGTCTCACCCCGCCCGGTGAGCAGCCCTGGACTTTCGCGTACGGCAGCGGCGGCCAGGACGCCACGGCCGGCGACGGGAAGCTGCTCCGGGCCTCCCGCCCGGCGCTCGCGCCCGGCAGCACCGACCGCGTCGACGGCACCGCCGCGACCAGCGTGGTCTACGGCGTCCCGCTGACCGGGGACCGCGCCCCGCACCCGATGGGCGCGCGGGACGTCGCCGCCTGGGGGCAGCAGTCCTCGCCGACCGACGCGACGGCCGTACTGCCCGCCGACGCCGTGCCGTCCGCGCACGCGGGTGGCGAGCTCGACAGGGCCGCCTACCGCCGGGCCACCGTCCGCTACCTGGACGTGTCCGGGCGCGAGGTGAACACCGCCGAGCCGGGCGGCCACATCAGCGCCACCGACCACGACGAGAACGGCAACGCCGTACGCGAGCTGTCCGCGGCCAACCGGGCCCTCGCGCTCGGCGCCGACGAGGCGGACCGGGAGCAGCTGGCGGACCTCGGCATCGCCGGGCTGCCCGGCGCGGAGCGCGCCGAACTGCTCGCCACCCGCTCCGTCTACGACCGGGCGGGCACCCGGGAGCTGGAGGAGCTCGGGCCGCTGCACCGGGTGGACCTGACCGCGGACCTGAGGTCCGGCGGCACCACCCACACCGCGGCCGGCGAGTCGGTCACGGCGCGGAGCTGGACGGTCAAGGAGTACGACGCGGGCCGTCCCACCGACGGGACCGCGACCATCCGGGACCAGGTCACCAGGAGCACCAGCGGCGCGCAGGTCCGCGCGCACCCGGAGGTCCTGGCCGACGCCCGGGTCACCGAGACCGCGTACGACTGGACGAAGGGCCTGCCGACGAGGTCGGTCCAGGACCCGGGCGGGCTCGCGCTGGCCACGGGCACGGAGTACGACGAGCAGGGCCGCAAGACCAAGGAGGTCCCGCCGGGTTCGTCCGGAGGCGACGCGGCGGCCCGGGTCACCTCGTACTGGTCCGCCACCGGCACGGGCTCCTGCGCGGGCCGGCCGGAGTGGGCCGACCAGCTCTGCTCGGTCGGGCCGGCCGGCACGGCGGGCGGCGGTCATCCGGCCGAGCTGCCGACGACCACCACCGAGTACAACTGGTGGGGCCAGCCGGCGAAGGTCACCGAGACCGCGAACGGCGTCACCCGCACCACCACGACCACGTTCGACGCGGCGGGACGCCCGGTGACCAGCAAGGTCACCGGCGGCACCGGGCAGGCCGTCCCGGAGTCGACCACCGTCTACGACCCGGCGTCCGGCCGGGAGGTCAGGACCGTGTCGCCGACCGGCGGCACGATCACCAAGGCGTACGACACGCTCGGCCGCCTCGTCTCGTACGCCGACGCCGACGGCGGCACCACGACGACCTCGTACGACCGGCTCGGCCGGCCCGTGGAGGTCCGCGACTCGGTCCCGTCGACGGTCACGTACGCGTACGACACCTCCGTCGAGCCGCGCGGACTGGCCACGTCCACCACGGACTCGGTCGCGGGCACCTTCTCCGCGCGCTACGACGCCGACGGCGGGGTCACCAGCGAGCGGCTGCCCGGCGGCTACACCCTCACGCAGAAGGAGGACCCCACCGGGACGGCGAGCAGCCGGGTCTACACCCGGGACCGCGACGGTCTGGAGATCGTCTCCGACACCGTCAGCGAGTCGATCCACGGCCAGGTGACCCAGCACTCCGGCTGGTCGCAGCAGAGCTACGGCTATGACGCCACGGGCCGGCTGACCCGGGTCGAGGACACGGTGGAGTCGGTGTGCACCACGCGCGCCTACGGCTTCGACAAGCGCACCCACCGCACCTCGCTGACCACGTCCGCCGCGGCCCAGGGCGCCGACTGCACGACGGCGGGCGGCACGACGACCCGTACGGGCTTCGACGGCGCCGGCCGGATCACGGACCCCGGGTACGTCTACGACGCCTTCGGCCGCACCACGTCGGTGCCCGGTCACGGCACGATCGGCTACTACGCGAACGACCTGGCGTACCAGCAGACGGCGGGCGGCAAGCGGCAGACCTGGCAGCTCGACGCGGCGCACCGGTTCCGCTCCTTCACCGTGGACAAGGACGCCGCCGGCACCTGGCTCCGCGAGAAGTCCAAGCTGAACCACTACGACTCGGACGGGGACAACCCGCGCTGGATCGTCGAGGACACCGCGTCCGGCGCCCTGACCCGGAACGTCGACTCGGCCTCGGGCGACCTCGCCGCGACCACCGGCAAGACCGGTGACACGGTGCTCCAGCTGACGAACATCCACGGGGACGTGGCGCTCCGGCTCCCGCTGGACGGCTCCGTGGCGCCCGTGGTGCTCGACACCGACGAGTACGGTGTGCCGCGCGCCGGGCAGGAGCAGCACCCGCGGTACGGCTGGCTCGGCGGGAAGCAGCGCTCGGGCGAGACCCTGACCGGTCTGAGCCTGATGGGCGTGCGCCTCTACGACCCGTCCACCGGACGCTTCCTGTCCACGGACCCGGTCTACGGCGGCAACGCGAACCCCTACGACTACGTCAACGCCGACCCGGTCAACATGTTCGACCTGGACGGCAAGTGGGGGATGCCGAAGTGGGCCAAGAAGGCCGGCGGCTTCGTCAAGCGGAACATCGGTACCATCGCGACGGTGGCCTCCGTCGCATCGATGTTCGTCCCCGGTCTCGGGATGGTCGCGCTCGGGCTGAACGCGTACAGCGCGTACCGCTCGATCCGGTCCCGTGACTACGTGGGGGCGGCGATGACGCTGCCCGGCATCGGCATCGCGGGCAAGTCCCTGCGGATGGCGTCGAAGGCGAAGAAGGCCAAGCGGGCGTACGGCGCCGCCAAGAAGGCGCGCGTCCGCACGACCGGTTCGACGAAGCGCGCGGTCGCCAAGGCCGGCAACCGCTACCGCTCGGCGGCGGGCAAGGCGACCCGCTGGGGCCGCTACGACGCCCGGTACACGGCGTTCGGCACGTACTACGCCGCGGGCCAGACCCTGTGGAACAACCGGCGCCGCCGCTAGGCGCCACCCGGGGCGGGCCGCCGCGCGTGCGGCGGCCCGCCCTCCCCACCCCCACTCCGACTCCCGTCAAGAAAGCCCGATCCGTGGATCCCAATTGGTACGTCGTGGGCAGGCTGCTCCCGCTGGGGCGCCTCATCGGCCACAATCCCCCGCCCGAGGAACGCGCGGAGGAGCGCGAACTGTGCCGAAGGCTGGCCCGGAACGAGCACCTGGAGAAGACCGAACTCGACGTCTGCCTGCCGGCGGCGAACTGGGCCTGGATCGGCGCGGGCATGACCTCGATCGCCCTGGTGGCCGGGGCGGGGCTGGCGGAGGACGCGACCGGCTGGGCCGCGCTGACCGTCGTCCGGGTGGCGGCCACCGCCCTCCTCGGGGTCTGCTGGGCCCTGGCCTTCCTGGGCCTGTTCCGCAACGCCATGCTCGACCGCTCCTTCGAGGACGCCGACTCCCGCGCGTGGCTCCACCGCCTGGCCGAACGGCTCTACCGTCCCCGCCGCTACGACTTCTGGCTCGCGGCGGCGGTCTCCGTCCCGCCGACGCTGTGGGCGAGCGGGGTGCTGGGCTGAACGGCGGGCCGGGGGGCGGCCGTCTCACCCGTTCGGCGAGGTCGGGCAGCCGGGGAACGGTTCGCCGCGCGGTTAGGCTCGGGCCGTGGAGAGCTCACCTCGTGACACCGTCCTGCTGCTGACGTTCCAGGACCCGGAGCGCTGCGACGCCGCGTTCCGGGAGGCCCAGCACCTGCCCGGCTACCGGCAGGAGGCGAGCGTGGCCCGGCGGGCGGACGGTCAGCTCGAGGTGCTGGACACGCACGTGCGCGGGACGGGTACCGCCACGGTCGGCGGGGGTGCGGCCGGTCTCGCGATCGGGCTGCTGGGCGGCCCGGTCGGCGCGCTCCTGGGCTTCACCGCCGGGGCACTGCTGGGCAACGCGGCCGAGCAGCACAACCTGGAGGCCGGCGGCGAGGCGCTGATCACCCTCAGCACCCGCGTCCCCGACGACGGCGCCGTGCTCATCCTCTACCTCCACGAACGCCACCCCGACCCCGCCGACGAACTCGCCGCCCGTCACGGCGCCTCGGTGGAGCGCCTGAGCGCCGAGGAACTGGCCGCCGAGATCGAGGACCTGAAGCGCCGCACGGACACGGACGGGCCGGAGGGGCCCGGCGGCGACGGCGGGTGAGGCGGCGTGCGGCACGGCGTGCCGAGGCGGCTTCGGCCACTTCTGTCGGCCAGCAACGGTCGTTGTGGCCGGTGGCGGGATCACCGACAGGTGATCAACGGGGTTCTGCACCGGGGTGCGGACCGGTGTGCAGTGGCGGGACCTGCCCGAACGGTTCGGGCCGTGGAAGACCGTCTCCGAGCGCCACCGCCCGTGCCCTTGCTCTCCGGCTCCGCACGTGATCAGTCGGACGATTCCCGGTGGTTGTCGAGCCAGCGGCGTGCCGCCACGCTCAGCGGCGGCTGATCGGGGTCGCCCATGTCGTCCATGGAGCCGTCCGTCAGTGCCTCGGCCCACCGGCGGAGGACCTGCGAGCGGTGCGGCGCCTTCAGCACCGAGGTGCTGATCGCGTGCTCCCACGTCGTTGCGAAGCACAGCACGTTCCCGTCGAGCGACAGCATGGCGAACTCGGGACGGCAGGGTGCGCTGCCGAGCAGCCCGGCAGCACCCTTGCCCATGAGGTCCCACTCGCTCTGCAGCTCGACGCAGTGCCACCGCGCGAGGCGGTCCGGCCCGGGATTGATCGCGATCAGGAACCTGCGGTCGGTCTCGGAGAAGAGCCCTCCTTCGACTGCCAGCCGGTACCAGTCGGCGTTCGCATTCTCGTGCAGGTCCGGGTCGAGGACGTCCAGCATGGCCTCGACCCGCCCTTCCTCGGAAGGGCAGCTCGCTGCCTGGCCGGTGACGGTGGGCGGAACGAGCCCGTCGGGCGCGGTCCACCCCTCCACGATCCGCAGGCCCGCAGCGGTGAGAGACTTCATGGACCCATCATGCAGTCTCCGCTGATCAGCACGCGGGCCAGGGCGGTGCTTGGGTTCGCACCTGGGCCGTTGCCGCCCGTCACGACAGACGCGGCCATGCGTTCCTCGGCGTGCACAACGCACCGCCCACAGCCAGCGACGCCCACCACCGCCGTCGTTGAGAGTCCCGTCGCCCGACGCCCGGTCGACCGTGACCGGAGCGTTCGCGCGTCCTCAAGGCGTGCCCGGAGAAGCGGAAGACCCGAGGCCTCGGCGGCGTACGGGCCTGGTGGAGTCCTAAGGGAGCAGCCGTCTCAGTTGCTCCAGGTAGGCGCGCACCTCGGGGAGTTGGGGGTGGTCGGGGCCGCCGACGCGCAGCAGGGCGGCGAGCAGTCGTTCGGTCGCCTCGACGGCCTCGGTGGGCCGGCCCGCCCGGTCGAGTGCGTTGATCAGGTCGACGAGGGCGTCCAGGGTCGTGCCGTGGTCGGCGCCGAAGGTGTGCTCGCGCGCCGAGTGGGCCGCTGCCAGGTGCGGGACGGCCCGGTCGGGGCGGCCGTCTTCCAGATGGGCGATGGCGAGGTTGTGGTAGCGGTAGGACAGGGCCTCGCTGTCCGGTCCGTGGATCTGCTCGAGGCCCGCGATGGCCCGCTCGTAGCAGGCGATGGCCGCGTCGAGGTCCTGTTCGTCGTGGTGGAGGTGGGCGAGGTTGTCGACCCAGGTGTAGGTGTCGAGGTGGTGCGGGCCGTAGAAGCGCTCGGTGTCCTCGATGATCTCCTTGCACAGGGCGATGGCCTCGGCCCGCCGGCCCGCCTCGCGGTAGGCGTCGAACAGCTTGGCCTTGCGGTCGCGCACCGTCTCGGCGCCCGGCGGGAGCAGCCGCTCGCTGGCCGCCGCCGTCTCCTCCAGCAGGGTGATCGCCCGATCGGTCATCCCGGCCGCGGCGCAGGCCTCCGACAGCTTCTCGCGGGCGGTCAGCGTCTCCTCGTCATCCGGGTCCGCGCCACGCTCGCGGCCCTCCAGGGCCCGTTCGAGATACGGGATGGCCTGCCTGGGCCGGCCCGCCGTCAGATGGGCGTGGCCGATGGACTGGCAGGTTCTCAGCGTCCCGAGGTGGTCCGGGCCGAGGGAGGCTTCCTGGTAGCCCAGGTTCACCTCCAGGAGGGCGATCTCCCGATCGGCCATCCGGGTGTCGCCCGGCGGGGCCACGGCGGCCCAGTTGCCCAGCATCATCGCGTGGGTGTGGCGCGCCCGTAGTACGTCCTCGTGTCCCGGGCCCAGTTCGCGCTCCATCTCCGCGAGTTCGTTCTGCTGCCGCACCATGAGGTCGGGTGTCAGGTGCAACACGGGGGTGTCGTGGTGCTCGCCCAGCTGGAGGTCGAGGGGCTCCGAGGGAGCGGCGGTCCCGGCCGGACCGCCTGGCTCCGCGGCCGTCCCGGGCTCGGCGGGGTGCGGTGGATCGGCCGGGGTGTCCTGGGAGGCGCCCTTCTTGCGGAACAACGCGGTCACTCTCCTCGTACCGGTGGCGGGTGGTCAGTCGGCGGACGCGAGGTCCCGTACGAGTCGGAGCAGTTCGCCGACGGCCGAGGGGGGCGTCGCGCCTCCGTCGAGGAAGGCGCCGAGTGCCGCCCGGTCGGCCGGGGTCAGCGAGGCGACCGGCCGGCCGGCGAAGGAGAGCGGGAGGCCCAGGTCGTGCACCTCGTCGCCGTGGACCACGTACCGGCCTCCCGGTGAGGCGGTGACCGTCCGGGGCGTGCGTCCCGAGGGTCCCGCGAACGGACGCGGGGGCGGCACCGGAGCGAGGTCGACGGCGTCGAAGGTGTGCGGGGTCTCCTCCTCCACCGACCGGCCGCCGAGCACCCGCCACCCCGGCACCGCGAACAGGTGATCCATACGGGGGGCTTCGGACATCGCGGTCAGCAGGGTGCGGTCGGCCTCCTGCTCGAAGAGGTAGAGGCCGCCGGTCGAAGCGGAGGTGACCGCCTCGTCCGGAGAGAGGAACACCGCGGCGTCCACCGGGCCGTGGCCGTCCGGCACCCGCCACCAGCCGCGGGGGGACAGCGGATCGAGGCCCGCGTCGGTCAGGACCACGCGGTCGCCGCGCGCGAACAGGATCCGCCGGCCGGTGGGGTCGACGGCGTAGGCGGTGAAACCCCGGACCAGCCCCAGGTCGGCCAGACGGACCTCGCGCAACGGCCGGCCCCGCTCGGCGACCAGGGCGACGCCGGCATCCCACGGCAGGACGACGAACCCGTCGGCCGTGGCGAAGATCCGGGCCTCCATGAGGGTGGGGTCGCTCGCGAGGACCTCCGTCCGTCCGCCGGGCCGGTACAGGACGAGCTCGACCTGGGCCCAGAGGTGGCCCGCGCGCAGGGCGAGGACCGCATCGGGTCCGAGGCAGGCCACCGGTTCGGTCCCCGTCCTGAAGTGGTCCGCCGACCAGAGGAGCGAGCGGCCGGCGAGGTCGTACACGTCGATGCGGGTGGCGTGCTCGCGGCGGCCGCGCCGCTTCCCCGGAAGGTACGTCTCCCACGCCATCGCCGGCTGCTGCCCGGGCGCGAACGAGACCCGCTCCGGTGCGCCGGGGCCGCCGGTGCGGGGCAGCCGCCACACCGCCCGCGCGGCCGCGGCCCGGGCGGCCCTGGCGACGGCGTGCGGCCGCCGGCTCCGGGCGGCGAGCCGCAGCGCGGCCGCCCGGCCGGGCCCGTCCTCGGGAGGGGCCCAGTGGCCGGGGCCGTGCCGGTGGGCGATCCGGACCGCGTCGGGGGCGGGCACCGCGCGCAGGAGGTGCCACAGGCCCGCGGGGTCGGCGGCCCGTACCAGCCGCTCGGCCTCCGCGTCGATCTCGGCCGAACTGCCCCAGGGCAGCCGGTCGGCGCCGCGCCGCCCGCGGAGGTAGTGCCGGGCCTTGTGGATGGCGGTGTAAGCGGCCTCGGCGGCTTCGCCCGGCGTCGGCCCGACGACGGCCAGACGCTCCCGTTGGAGTGCGAGGACCTCCTCGACGAGCGGAACCGCCTCGGTGTGCCGGCCCAGTGCGATGAGCCTGTCCGCGGCCTGGTCGATCCGGTCGGGGAGGGCGTCCCGGTCGCCTGGGCTGACCTCGGCGAGCTGGCGGTGGAGGTGGAGCGCCTCCAGCAGCGCGCCGACGGCTTCGGCGTGGCGGCCGGCCTCCCACAGATAGGTGCTCTGCATGGTGAGGGAATGGGCCAGATTGCGCCCGTGGAGGGCGGGGCTGAGACCGGCCATCCGGCGCGCGTTCGCGACGACGGCCTCGACGGCTTCGACCGCCTCCTGGGGGCGGCCCTCGGTCGTCAGCAGGCCTCCCCTGATCGTCGACACGAGGCCCACGTCGTCGGACATGGACCACCAGCGGAAGGGGTCGTGGTCCACCAGGTCCGTGAAGGACCGATCGGCGTCGGCGAGGGCGACGTGCGCCTGCGGCAGGTCCCCGGTCTCCCAGTGGGCGACGGCGAGGCGGGTGTACGCGAGGCCGAGAGCACCCAGGACGGCGCCGTGTCGCCGCTGCGGCCCCTCGTCACCCTCGTCGCCCTCGTCGCCCCGTTCAGCCTGCTCGTCCTCTTCGTCCGCCTCTCTCCGCTCCCTCGCTGCTGCGCCCCTTTCCGCCTCCGCCCGCATGAGCGTGATCGACTCCTGGAGGAGGACGGCCCGGTGTGCTCCCGGGATCTCGTGGGTGAACGAACCACCCAGGTTGAGCAGGGCGTTCGCGTAGCCGGGCAGGTGCGCCGGGTCCTGCTCGGCGGCCTCCCGGGCGAGGCGTACGGCCTCCTCCATGTGGACGAGGGCCTCGGCTCGTCGGTCCGCCTTGAGGTGCGCGGAGGACAGCTCGGCGTGGAGGCGGGAGCGCTCCGCCGGGTCCTCGGCCCGCTGGAGCCGACGGGTGGTGAGCCGGGCGGCGAGTTCTCCGGCGCCGGCGCCCATGCGTACGTCCCGCTGGGGCACCAGACGGGCGACGGCCTCCAGGACGTCGAGGTCCACGGAGTCGAGGGCGGCGATACCGGCCAGCACGGCGTCGCCGCCCCGGACGGCGAGGGCCGGGTCGCGGCGCAGCAGCGGGAAGAGGACGTCGGGGCCGATGTGCGGCCAGCGCTCGGCGGCGGCGAGGAGGAAGGTGAGGGAGCGGGAGGTCCACGGGGGCGCGTTCCCGGTCTCGCGCCGCAGGATGCGGGTGACGGCCGTCACGGACCACAGGTCGGTGGGATGGCCGCTGACGGGGCTGCCGGGGAGGGTCAGGGCCAGGTAGTCCTCGGCGAGCCGGTCGGGGAGCATCGGTTCGAGCACGTGGGCGGCCGCCGGGTCGCTGGGCGGGTAGTGCTCGGCGTGAGCGCTCAGGAGGCCGTCGACGGGCGTGCGCAGGAGGAGCCGGTCCAGCAGCGGGCGGGCGTCGGCGCGGCGCATCGGGCCGGTGAGGACGGCGGTGAAGACGGTCCGCGCGAGGTCGATGGAGTACCGGTCGTGGCCACCGGGTGGCCGGAGGGCCGGCTGTCCGGCGTCCTGCCCGCCCGGCGGGCGGCGCCAGTTGTCGTGTTCGCGGTCGAGGAGGTACGCGGTCATGCCGGTGAGGTCGGACGGCGGTTCCCGGCCGGCGGCCCGGGCGTCGACGGCGACGAGGGCGGCCATGTGGACGGCGAGGGTGAGACCGAAGTCGGGACGGGCGAGGTCCTGGTACGGCGGACGCGGTGCGGCCGGGGCGGTGGCGTCCGGGTAGTGGGCGGCGAAACTGCGAGCGGCGGCCTCGAACATGCGGAGGCGCTCGCCCCCCTGTCGGCCGGAGAGCGGGCCCAGGGGATGGTCCGAGAGGTCGGTGGCGCGCCGCTGGCGCGTGAGCTGGGCCCGGAGGGCGGGCCAGGGCCGTACCGAGCGGGCGATGAGGAGGACCCGGGCGGGGAGTTCGCCGAGGAGCAGGCCGTTGTGGAAGAGCCACCGCAGATGGGCGTCGGGCCAGCGGTCGGCGTAGTCGACGAGCAGCAGTACGCCGGTCCGGTGGTCGGTGCGGAGGTCCTGGCTGCCCTCGGCGGGCGGATGGGTGTCGGTGCCGTGCACGGCGTCCACGACGAGCCATCCCGCTTCGGCGCTCTCGGCGGCGAGGCGGGCGGCGAGGCGCGACTTGCCCGCGCCGCCGGGTCCGTGCAGCCAGCGCACGGCCGACCGGTCGAGGCGGTCACGCCACCGGCGCAGCCCTGCCAGGTCCGCCTCGCGGCCGGTGAACTCCACGATCTCGCTGCGGGCGTCGAGCATGCGGCTGGGCTGGGCGCGCAGCCAGGCCGAGTCCCGCCGCAGGGGATCGGCGGAGCCGTGCGTGTCGCGTGCGTAGAGGAGGTAGACGGGTGTGCCGTCGCCGAAGACGTGGATGTCGGCGCCGACCGCGCCGTAGGCGAAGCCGGCGACGGCGTGGACCTGCTGATGGACCTCGTCGGGGAGGTCCACGCTCAACGGGCTCCGCCGGTGCCGCCCTGGTCGGCCCGGTCGCCCCGGTCGGCTTGGCCCTCCTGCCCGGCTTGCCCGTCCCGGCCGCCGCGGCCGTCGCGGCCGTCCCGGTCTTCGGGTGGCGGCACGTGTCCGTCGCTCGCCTCGTGGTAGTGGAGGCTGCCGCCCTGGACGGCGAAGAGGGTGCCCTGGTCGCGCGCGGTGTTGTTCTGCGTCCACACCTGCCGCCCGTCGGGCAGCCCTTCGCGCACGCTCTCGACCAGCGCGCGCAAGTCGGCCTCGTACTCGGGGTGCTCGTCGAGCAGCAGCATCAACCGGCGGCGCCACACGGGCAGCAGCTCCGCCCGGATCTCGTCCGCGGCGGCGTCCGGCTCCGCGCGGTCGACCAGCGCCGCGTCCTCGTCGAGCTGGGCCCCGATCGCGTCGCCCCGTGCCTCGCCGTCCCGCCCGAAGAGCCGTACGGCCCCGCTGCGCGCCCCCTGCCACAGGTCGGTGGCCATGGCTCCGATCAGCGCGGTCGCGCCCGCCCCGGCGAGGGCCGTCACCTGCTCGGCCAGCATCCGTCCTCCTGGTTCGGCTCCCCCGCGGAGCCGGTCGGTCCCGAACTGCCCTTGCTCGTGGCCAGGTTAGCCCGAGAGGGACGGAAGGCGCCGGGCCGTCGGCAGCGGGGTCCCGGGCAGGGGAGCGTTCGTGGGACCTCTAGAGGGGCTCGGCAGCCTGCAGGAGGTACTGCGGCAGGTAGGGGGACTCCACGCGGATGCTCCAGCCGCGGCGACGGGCGTGGCACGCCAGGGCGAGGACGTCGAGGTTGACCGAGGCCTCGGGGCCGTCGCCGCGGTCGGCGACCTGGTAATAGGCGCGGTGGGTTTCCAGCGCGTCCGCCAGGGCGAGGTTGAAGCTTTCCTCGTCACCCTCCACGAGCTGCGACAGCAGCACGGCCGGTGGCATCGCGAAGCCCCAGTCCTTGGCCTTCTCGGCCTCCTGAAGCGCCCGCCGCGCGGCCGCTTCGGGCTCGGTGCCCTTCAGATAGGCGTGGAGGGCCGCGCGGTACGCGGTGAACGCGGATCCGTCCGGGTGCGCGAAGGTGGGTCCCGTGAGGACCAGGGGGGCGAGGTCCTCGCGTACGCCGGTGATCAGGGCGAAGGCGACGGCCGTCTGCCAGTACCCGGCACCCGCCGACCTGCCCCGCTCTGCCGCGTAACGCAGCGTGCGCCCGCCGATGGAGACCTCGACGTCCGTGCCCGGCTCCGCCAGCGCGATGCGGAACAGGGCCGCCCCCATCTGCGAGGCCAGGCGAAGGGTGGCGAGTTGTGCGTCCACAAGGTCGCCGGGATTCCCCGCCCGCCACTGGAACAGGCGCTTCTGGTCGTCCATGACACTGCTCAGCCGCGCGACGGCGAGAGGCTTGCCCTCGCCGGCGGTGAACGCCTCCTGGAGGTACGCGTCGTACATGGCGCCGACCCGCTGGATCCCGTCCCGCTCGCAGGCCGGCCGCTCCACCACCAGCGGGCCCGCGGCGAGCGCGGCGACGGCGTCCGGTCGCCGGTCCTCGCCGAACCCCGCGACGCGCGGTCCCTGCGACTCGAAGCCGGTCACCAGCGCGTGCGGGAGGTAGTCGGTGCGGACGGCCGGCGTCCAGCCGAGCGTCCGGTACGCGAGCGCGGACAGTGCGACGGGGACCAGGGGGACGAGGGTGCTCGGTGAGGCCGCCGGGCCCTGCACGGCGGCATGCGCCGTCAGGAGGTCGGCGAGCGTGGCGTCGAACGCCTCCCGGTCCTCGACGAGCAGGGCGCGCAACGCGTGGAGAGCCACACTGTCCGGCCGGTCCAGGAGGGCCTCACCGGTCTCCGCGGCACGGGTACGGATGCGGTCCAGGGCTCCGTCGACGGCAGCGAGCTTGGCCCGCGCGCCGGGCGGGTACTCCTCGTCGTCGCCGGTGTGGTCCAGGACCACGGCCGTCCATCCCGTGACGAGCTCGCCGGCAGGCGTGCCCTGCGCCTGCTCGGCGAACTTCTGCCGGGCGAAGTGGAAGGCCTCGCCGTGCCACTGCGCCTTGTCCCGGAGGACCGCCAGGCACAGCGCGTCCGTCCACTCCCCCGGTGTGACCCGCTCCGCCGGGGAGTCGTCACCCGGGTCGTAGCTCATGCCGAAGTTGACGTACTCCAGGAACACGTGGAAGGTGCAGTGCGGGTGGTACGCGGCGTAGGCGACGGCGCCGGCCGCGGCTTCGGAGGCGTCCTTGAGAGCGGCCTTGGCCTCCGCGCTGTCCAGGTCCGGGGTGGCGACGGAGAGAGCGCCCAGGTAGTCGAGGAACTCGTCCGCGATCGCCTGCCATTCGTAGGTGGCCATCCGGCCGGCCTTCGACATGGAGTGCACTTCACGCCCGATGCGGTTCGTGAAGTCCTCGCGCGCCGCCGACACGACAGCCTCGGCCACCTGGTGACGTTCCACTCGCACTGCTCCGCTCCTCGATCGATTCCTGCGACAGCCTAGGTCCGGGGTCTGACAGTCCGGCGACACGGCCACGGCCCGGCCGGCACGGGCCGCGCGTCACCGTTCCCAGGAGCCCGCCATGGCCGGCCGCACCATGAGGAAGGCGGAGCGTGGGCGTCGCCCCGAGCCTTGGGGGTCAGGCAGGGTGCGCCACCGCGTCCTTCTGCAGCTGGACCGCGGCCAGCAGGCTCAGCTTCGGTTCCGCCTGGCGCAGCGCCTTGACCGCCGCGATCGAGGAGACGTCCCCCGTGAACCCGACCTCGGCGATCCGCCCTCGCACCCACTCGGCTCGGCGCACGGCGTCGGGGACCGCGGCGGCGGCCTCCGCCAGGGCGAGCGCGCGCTCCAGACCCGGCCGCTCGTCGGGCGCGGCTTCGGCCAGCGCGTCCCGCAGAGCGGCCGAGATCGCGTCCGCCTCCCGGACGACGAGAACGGCGTCGGTCTTCTTCTCCCAGCTCAGAAGTCCACTCATAACGATCATGCTCGGGCCCTCGCATCGCTCCGGGCAAGGGATTTGAGGATCCGCAGAGGTAGCCGGTGGGCTTGGGCGCGTGGCCGTGCCGGTCCGTCGACCAGGACGCCCGGGTTGAGGGTGTGGTGGGGGTCCAGGGCGTCCTTGGTGGCCTGGAGGGGCAAGGCGAAGGGGTTCGGGCGCTGGAGGTCGGAGGTGGGGCGATGGTCGCGGCCTACGGCGTGGTGGTGGGTGATCGTGGCCCGGTGGCGGTGGAGGACGTCGGCGGCGACCGCCTTGATGTCGTCCCACACGGCCACCTCGTCTCCCGGGCGGCCGCGACGGCCACCGTGCAGTAGGGGGCGAAGGAGTCCACGGGGCCGGCCCACTCCTACGGGGACGGTTCGCCCGCCCGTCCCACAGGGACGGAAGGCAGGCCTTGCTCCGCCGCCCAGGCGCGCAGTGCGGATTCGGCCTCCTCGCGGGTCTGGGGGCCGCGGTCGATGCGGAGTTGCCGGAGGTGGCGAAGGGCCGCCCCTATCGTCCGCCCCTCGGGCATGCCCAGCAGGGTCATGATCGCCTTGCCGTCGAGGGGCACGGGAACACCACGCAGCCGCTCGAGTACGGCCCTCTCGGCCGCGGCGCGTTCCTCCGACTCGCGCGCGGCCCGCTCCCGCTCGTACCACTCGTCGTAGTCGGCCGCGTCCCGCGCCTCCAGAGCGGCCCGGCGCCAGTCCTCCTCGTGCCGTCCGCCACCGAGGCCGACTTCGGCGAACAGATCGCGGTACTCCGGTGCCCCGGGGGCCGCCGGCTCCGCACCGAGGCGGGCGAGCACCGCGTTGATCGGCCAGCCTTCCCGTGGGCCGCTGAAGTCCTCGGTGTGCGCCGGCCCCCATTCCTGCGCGCCCGCGCGCCACAAGGCGGCGGTCTGCTCTCCGTCTCCGCCCCAGAAGTCCGCCGCCACGTGGGCCACCGGTCCGGTCCGCGAGAGCTCGCGGAGCAGGCGCGGCAGGTCTTCGCAGAGCGCGTCGGACAGCGGCAGGAGCCCCAGGCGCTGCCGGAGCGGGGCGACCACCGCCCCGGGCACTCCTCCGGCCCACGTACGCAGCCGGTCGAAGTCCCCCACGACGGCGTCGAGTCGGTACGACATCCGCGCACAGTAGCCGCGCCGGACCGGCGGCGGCTACTCGCCCCTGCCCCTGCCGCCGCCCTGACGTGCCCCCCGGACGCGTCCCGGGGTCACGCGTTGAGCGCCGACCAGAGCCAGTGGCCGCCGACCCGGACGTACAGCCGCTTGTTCGCGGAGTCCACGGCCATGGTGCCGTCCAGCGGCGCACGGGTGAAGGAGGCGTCGGTGACCGGGCCGGGCACCAGGCGCAGGGGCGGGTTCGGCGCGTTCTTGACGGGGATCGTTCCGGTCGCCTGGGCGCCGAGCGTGCCGTAGCTGTTCTCCACCCGGAAGTCGCCGGTCGAAGACTGCTCGTAGTAGATGTGGGTGCCGGTGGGCGCGGTGGCGTACAGCCCGACGACGTTGCGCAGCACGGCCGTGGAGCCCGGGCCCGAGTAGAGTGCGACGCCCGCGTTGACGGTGGCCTTGTCCCGGTTGGCGATGACCACGTTCTCCAGCGCGCCGGCACTCGCCGCCCAGCTGATGATGTTCCGCGCGGTCGCCGGGGTGCCCGCCGCGAAGTCACCGGCGTAGCAGTAGATGTTGGTGGCGTAGACGTGCCTGCAGCCCGCGTCGGTCTTGAGGTGCGGGCCGCCCTGCATGCGGGACGTCTCGAACTTGCAGTCGGTGATGTAGATGCCGTTGGGGTTGTTGGTGGTGACGGCTCCCTGGCCGACCCAGAGCGCGCCGGTGCCGAAGGCCTCCAGGCGGCAGCCGATGAAGTGGATCTGGTTGATGTTGTCCCTGCTGTGGCCCCAGGCGCCCTCGGTCGCGGAGGAGGCGTTGCGCAGCCAGATGTTGGGCTGGGTCGTGCTGCCGGTGGTACCCGTGCAGTCCTCGATGACCAGGTTGTAGAAGCGGGAGTCCCAGAACTCCACGGCGTCGATGCACATGTCCCTGTTCGAGGTCATGAACACATCGCGGAAGTACGAGTTGTTGTTGTAGTAGAGCTCCAGCAGCAGACCGGTCTTGCCGTTGCCGTTGAAGCCGAGGTTCTCCACGGAGCAGTAGCGGCGGTGGGTGGACCCGGTGGAGTAGGCGGCTCCCGTGCCGGACATCCGCAGCAGGATGCCGTCGCCTCCCTTGACCAGCATGGAGGCCTTCGCTCCGGCGCCGGCCAGGCGGATGCCGTCGGCCTTGACGGCCAGGGCAGGCGTCCCGGCCGCGGGCTTGACCAGGTACTTCCCGGCGGGGAAGTACACGGTGCCTCCTCCGGCCGCGGCCGCCGCGTCGAGTGCGCGCTGGACGGCGGCGGTGTCGTCCGTGGAGCCGTCGCCGACCGCGCCGTGGCCCTTGACGTCGAACCAGTCCGGCGTTCCGGTGGCCGTGGTCGCCGCGGCAGCGGTGGCGCCACCGGATATCAGCGCGGTCCCCGTGAGCCCGGCGACGGCTCCTGTCAGCAGCGCACGGCGGGCTGTCTTCGGCTGTTCGGTCATGGTCTCCCCCTTGGAATGACGGACAACACAGATGATCTTGCCACCTGCCGGCCACAGTCGAGCGCCGTCGATGACCGCCGGCCAGGTGGCACGGAGCCGGGCCCGCTACGGGGATCAGCCCGGCTCGGCCCCGGCTCGGCTCGGCACCGGCCCGGCCCGGCCCGGCCCGGCTCGGCTCGGCCCGGCTCGGCTCGGCACCGGCCCGTACCTGCCGGTCACGGCGACGGCCCGGCACGGAAACCGCGTGGCCGCCGAGTTCCCGGCGCCGGTATCGTCCGGTCTCGGACCAGCCGCACCAGCGGCCACCCGAGTTCAGAGAGCGATGCACATGACCAACCGGCGAGCGACGACGACCCTGTGGCGCCCCACCGGCCCCGAGGAGCTCGATCTGGTCCGCGAGCTGGACTGGCGTGCTTGGCCGCCTCGGCTTCCCGAGCAGCCGATCTTCTACCCGGTCCTCGACGAGGACTACGCGATCAAGATCGCGAGGGACTGGAACGTGAAGCACAGCGGGGTCGGCTTCGTCACCCGGTTCGAGGTCGAGTCGGAGTTCCTGAGCCGGTACCCCGTCCAGCAGGCCGGTGGCCGGACAATCCTGGAGCTGTGGGTGCCGGCCGAGGAGCTGGACGACTTCAACGCTCACATCGTCGGCGAGATCCGGGTCGTCCACGAGTTCCGCTGAGGTGGCACGGCTCGTCGACGGGGCGGGATTACGGCGCGGGTTCCGTCGCACGTCGGTTCCGGACCGGGCCCCGTCCTCATCGCCGTAGCGGAGGGAACGCGAGGCCCGTCGGGGTGTTGAGGCCGGTCGACGGGACGGTGGTCTGGCCGCCGCCGGTCTCCCGGACGCGCACCACGCGGTTGTGGAAGCCGTCGGCGATGTACAGGCCGCCGCAGCCGTCGAGTGCGAGACCCAGCGGGTCGGCGAGGTCGTCGGTGTCCACCGTCGTCTGGCGCCCGTCGCCGGACGCCACCTTCACCACGCGGTCGTTGCCGCTGTCGGCGATGTACAGGTCCCCGGCGGAGTTCAGGGCGAGGCCCGTGGGCTGGGAGAGACCGAGGGTGGGCACGGTGGACTGGCCGCTGCCGTCGGCGGCCACCCTGACCACGCGGTCGTTCACGAAGTCGGCGACGAAGAGGTTCCCGGCGCCGTCCACTGCGAGGCCCCAGGGGTGCAGCAGGCCGGAGGTCCGGACGGTCGTCTGCCCTCCGCCGCCGGCGGCGATCCTCACGACCCTGTCGTTGAAGCTGTCGGCGACGAGCAGGTCCCCGTCGCGGGCGACGGCGAGTCCCAGGGGCCGCGAGAGCCCCTCGGTCGGGACGGTGGACTGACTGCCGCCGTCGGCGGCCAGGACGACCACGCGGTTGTTCCCCGTGTCCGAGACGTAGAGGCGTCCCTCGGAGTCCCACGCCATGCCGGTCGGGCGTACGAGGTCCTCGAAGGGCAGGGTGGTCTGAGCGCCGCCGTCCGTGGGCAGGACGACCACCCGGTTGTTGCCGTAGTCGGACACGTACAGGCTCGTCGGCCGGTGCGGGCGTCCCGGCCCGGTCCCGGTCGCGTCCGCGGCCCCGGCGGGTAGCGCGCACAGGGCCAGGAGGCCCGCCGCCACGGCCAGCCGACGGGCCCATCGGCGCGTCGCAGGCCGTCCGGGGCGCTGCGAGGTCACCGTGCCGGGACCGATCGTCGTACGTCTCATCACTCACCCACCGCGTCCGGGCGGCCGGCCCTCTGCCGTGCCTGCGCCGACCCTAGGGACCGGCACCGAGCGCGACCCGGGGGCCACGCCGCTCCCCCGCCTGGGCACCACTCCAATGCGCGGACTCCTGAGGCCCCGGGGGACTGGGGCGGCGGTATGCGCGACACCCGCCCCCTCCGGTGGCCCGTCTCCCCGCCTTCGCCTGTTCTGCCGCCGTGGCAGGTGGGACGTGGGGTGGGGGTGGGGCCCGAGAGGCGCCACCCGTTGCGTCCGAGCCAGAACGGGGGCTCCCGCGAGGCCATTCTTGGCCGGGCATCCCCCTGCCCCGCGGCGTCGGGGCTCCTAGCATTCCAGCACCCCCGCCCGCACTGGCGGGGACACCGTCGGCGGCTACCTGTCATGCCCATGATGCTTCAACTGTTGCCGGCTGCACCACCCTTCCGCACGACCGGAATCGCGATCCGTACGTGCGATCCGCGGCATCAGGCCACGGGACGGGCATCCGCGCCGAGGGTTCACCGAGCGACCGCCCCTTCCTCACCCGGACGCGCCGCCGCGTGCCCGCGCGCCGCCCGACATCGAAGCTCTGGATGGGAGAACGAACATGAGAATCCGCCTGCTGGTCGCAGCGGCGACCGCCGCACTGTTCGCCTCGGCGATGCCCGCGCACTCGGCACCGTCGTCGATCGTCGACCCGCCCCCGGACCGGATCGTCATCGACATCGCCACCGTCAACGGCTCCGGCTGCCCCCTCGGCACCGCCGCCGTCGCCGTGTCCGAGGACAACACCGCCTTCACCGTCACCTACAGCGAGTACCTGGCCCAGGTGGGCGGCAACTCCGCCCCCACGGCGGCCCGGAAGAACTGCCAGCTCAGCCTCGTCGTGCACGTTCCCCAGGGCTTCACCTACGCCGTCGCCAGCGCCGACTACCGCGGCTACGCCTCCCTCCGGCCGGGGGCGAGCAGCACCGAGAAGGCCTCGTACTACTTCCAGGGCTCGCCGAGCACCGCGTCGCGCACGCACGCCTTCCGCGGCCCGCACGAGGACAACTGGCAGGCCACGGACGAGACCGACTGGGCCCAGCTCGTCTGGGCGCCGTGCGGGGTGCAGCGGAACTTCAACATCAACACCGAGCTTCGCGTCAACCTCGGCACGTCGAACCCCGCCACCACCAGCTACATGACGATGGACTCCACCGACGGCTCCATCAACACCGTCTACCACCTCGCCTGGAAGGAGTGCCCCAGGAGGTGAGCGCGCCCCCCGGCCGGCCCTCCACGGGCCGGCCGGGGCCCTTCGGGCGACTCCGCGCTCGGCGCGCCGGCGTCCGGCCGCCCGGCCGTCCGGCGGCGACCGCCCCATCAGCCCTCGAACAGCAATGACCTCTCCAGTGGCGGGAGTTCACCGGCGGACGTGCGCTTCAGCGGACATCCGGACCTCTTGACGGGTCCTTAACTTACTTCTTAAATCATGCAGGCGATAAACGTGTTGGCAAGGCCCCGGGAACGCGCCACCCTCCCCCCACACCGCTGACGGAAGAGAGACCATGCACTCCTCCCGCCCATCCCGCCACCGCCTCGGCAAGGCCCTTTCGGCCCTCGCCGGCGCCGCGCTGCTGCTCGGCGTCGCCGCCACCGCCCCCTCCCCCGCCTCGGCCCCGGTCCCGGCCGTCGAGGGCGGCACCCGTGTCGCCCCGGCCGCACAGGCCGCCGCCGTCACCTTCAACGAGGACTTCGACGGCCCGGCCGGTTCCGCCGTCAACGCCGGTCGCTGGCAGATCGAGACGGGCGACAACGTCAACAACCACGAGCGGCAGTACTACACCGCGGGCGCGGCCAACGCCGCCCTCGACGGACAGGGCCACCTGGTCATCACCGCGCGGCGCGAGAATCCCGGCAACTACCAGTGCTGGTACGGGCGTTGCGAGTACACCTCGGCGCGTCTCAACACCTCCGGCAAGTTCACGGCCCAGTACGGGCGGGTCGAGGCGCGGATGAAGGTGCCCCGCGGCCAGGGCATGTGGCCCGCGTTCTGGATGCTCGGGAACGACATCGGGCAGGTCGGCTGGCCCGACTCGGGCGAGATCGACGTCATGGAGAACGTCGGGTTCGAACCCTCCACCGTGCACGGCACCCTGCACGGCCCGGGCTACTCGGGCTCCGGCGGCATCGGCGCCGGCTACACGCTGCCCGGCGGGCAGGCGTTCGCCGACGCGTTCCACACCTTCGCCGTCGACTGGGCACCCGACCGGATCACCTGGTCCGTGGACGGGACCGTGTACCAGACCCGTACGCCCGCCGACCTGGGCGGCCGCGCCTGGGTCTTCAACAAGCCCTTCTTCCTGATCCTCAACCTGGCCGTCGGCGGCTACTGGCCCGGCGACCCGGACGGCTCGACCGCCTTCCCGAACCAGCTCGTCGTGGACCACGTCCGCGTCACCACCGGGGACTCCCCCGGCACGGGGGCCCGGATCACGGGCATCGGCGGCAAGTGCGTGGACGTCGCGGCGGCGAACACGGCCAACGGCACCCCCATCCAGCTCTACGACTGCAACGGCACCGCCGCCCAGCAGTGGACGGTCGGCTCGGACGGCACGATCCGCGCGCTCGGCAAGTGCCTCGACGCGGCCTCCGGGGGTACGGCGGACGGGACCCTCGTGCAACTGTGGGACTGCAACGGCACCGGGGCCCAGCGCTGGGCCGTCAGCGGAGCACGGGACATCGTGAACATCCAGGCGAACAAGTGCCTGGACGCGACCGGCAACAGCTCGGCCAACGGCACCCGGCTCCAGTTGTGGACCTGCGGCGGCGGCGCGAACCAGAAGTGGACGGTCGGCTGACCTCGTCGCCGGCCCGGCACGATCCGAAAGACACGGCCTAGAGGCTCGTCGCGATGCGGACGAGGTCGGCGACGGCCCGGGATCTGCTGTGGGGTGGCCAGGCGATGACGGTCGTGACGGGCGGTGCGTCCGGCACCGGCACCGCCGCGTGATCGTCGCGCAGGTGGGCTCGTAGGGACTCGGGGACGAGCGCGCAGGCCCGTCCGAGCGCGATCAGCTGGAACAGCTGGGTGTGGTCGCGCACCTGCGGGCCGGGTCCGTCCGGATAGCCGCCGTCCCGTCGGGGCCAGCGCGGCAGGGGCAGGTCCGTCAGGGTGTCGACCTCGGTCGTCGACAGGTGGGGGCGGTGGGCCAAGGGGTGCCCCGCGGGCAGGATCACGACCTGCCGTTCGGTGTGCAGGTCCTCGGTGTCGAGTCCGGCCGTCGTGTCGAAGGGCCGCTGGAGCAGGGCGACGTCGGCACGCCCCTCGCGCAGCAGCCGTTCCTGTTCGCCGGGCCCGCACAGCATCACCTCGACGGCGACCGCGTCGGGCTCGGCGGCGTAGGCGTCCAGCAGCCTCGACAGCAGTTCGCCGGCCGCTCCGGCCTTCGTGGCCAGCACCACACCGGGCTGCTCGGCGGCTGCGCGGCGGGTGCGGCGCTCGGCGGCTTCGACCGCGTCGAGCGCCGTCCGGGCCTCCCGCAGCAGCACCGCCCCCGCCTCGGTCAAGGCGACCGCGCGGGCCGTGCGGTGCAGCAGTACCACTCCGAGCCGCCGCTCGAGCTGCTGGATCGCCCGCGACAGCGGTGGCTGCGACATGGCGAGCCGCCGCGCCGCCCGCCCGAAGTGCAACTCCTCCGCGACGGCGACGAAGTATCGCAACTCCCGCGTCTCCACCGCGTCATCGTATCCGGCGCCCACCAGGGCCGATATCCGTGCGGTATCGCCGCCCACCCAGCCGGTCTTGGACGTCCCACCCGAGTCCGCAGCACGCTTGACGACATGAGTGAACAGAGGATCGCGCTGGTGACCGGCGCGAACAAGGGAATCGGGTACGAGATCGCGGCGGGCCTGGGCGCCCTCGGCTGGCGCGTCGGCGTGGGGGCCCGGGACGGGCGGCGCCGCGACACCGCGGTGGAGAAGCTGCGCGCGGCCGGGACCGACGCGTTCGGTGTCCCGCTGGACGTGGCGGACGACGCGAGCGTGGCCGCCGCGGCCGAGCTGATCGCCGACCGCGCCGGAGGGCTCGACGTCCTGGTCAACAACGCCGCGATCACCGGCGGCATGCCGCAGACGCCCGCCACGGTCGATCCCGCGACCGTACGGGGCGTCGTGGAGACCAACGTGATCGGCGTCATCCGCGTCACCAACGCGATGCTGCCGCTCCTGCGCGGCTCGGTGTCGCCACGGATCGTGAACATGTCCAGCAGCGTCGGCTCGCTCACGCTGCAGACCGACCCCGGCGTCGACCTGGGCCCGGTGCCCGCCGCGTACCTGGCGTCCAAGACCTTCCTCAACGCCGTCACCGTCCAGTACGCCAAGGAACTGCGCGACGCCGGCATCCTGGTCAACTGCGGCTGCCCCGGCTTCACCGCCACCGACCTCAACGGCTTCCGGGGCGTCCGCACTGCCCACCAGGGCGCGGCCATCGCGCTTCGACTCGCGACCCTGCCCGACGACGGACCGACCGGCGGATTCTTCGACGACGGCGGGACCGTGCCCTGGTGACGGGCTCACCGGGCGGCGACGCTAGATGCGCGAGTTGCGCAGCGACTGCCACACCGCGCCGGCCAGGGCGCGCGTCGACCGCGGGACCGACAGGTGCTCGTGCTCGCGGTAGAGGGCCCAGTTGTACTGCACGAGCGACATCTATGTAGTACTCACTCACGACAGGACTTCTTCCGCTGCGTTGGACCCGTACTCACTGCGGCTGATGCTGTGCGCGTGGTGTCGCAGCCGCCGTCGTGTCGCGGTCCGCTATTGAGATGGGGATACTCAGCACTAGCGGCATTCAGTGGACAGTCCTGGCGCTGGTCTTCGCATGCCTCTGCTTGGTCCGGCGCGTAAGGGAGCACAAAGACTGACAGACGGTCAAACATTGTCAAATACAGACTCGCGTTGAACCACATATGCACGATTCCGGTCCGATTACATTCGCGCGTGAGATCGCCGCGTCGTGCCCATGCCCCATCATCGCGCGCGTGGCTCAACGGATACGACCCTCCCTGTTCGGGACCCATTCCCGTGCTCTACAGTCGGGACCACTCCCGGCTGTAAGTCGGCTCCATCTTGTAGTTACGATTGATGGGACCTGTCAACGTGGGGCAGTACGAGCCTGCCGCTGCGAACGGCGCAGCTTGCTTCTCGCCTGTCTTCTCGGAATGCCACGATGTCGTCGCTGCCCTCGAGGCACAGGCGATGTAGTCCCCGCGCCGCCCCACCTGCTCAGACGGGCCAGGCTTGCGCGGCCCTCCCCTTGGCACCGCCCTGCTCAGGGAGGCCAACTCCCGTTCCATGGAGCCGATCGGCTTCGAGTCGCTGCTTCGGCGTCACTCCGGAGCAGCTCCATGGTAGCTGTCCGGTGGCTCCGGTCCTGTCGTAGAATTCCCTCAGCTCGAGGTCTGGCATAGGGGTCTGCGTGCAGCACCGACCGAACGGCTGCCGCCCAAGATTGGCGCCGAGGGTTGGGTGCAACCACGTGCCATCACGACAGTTACACCCGAGAGGGCACAGCCGCTTGTCGATCCTTAGCCATTACCCACTTGAACGACGCTCTATTCAAGCAATCGCATCCGTGTCAGGTAGTCCGCACCACCGTCCCCAGCCGTGTCTGTCCCCTTTAGGCCGATCCGCGGTACAAACTTGCGCGAATTCCCGTCTGGAAAGTACGCGTTGTTGTCACCTTGGTGTACCTCATAGGCATTTCGCCTGTCGGTATTACTAGTTACGTTGACGCAACCGCTATCGTTTGACACTTTCCGCTTGAGTGAACTTCTCTGTGTCTAGCGACGTACCTGTATGGAGGGACTTAGTCCTCGACTT
>NZ_BAAAXG010000023.1 GCF_039535475.1 Streptomyces showdoensis
GAGCCGTTAATATGCCCACAGCAGATACGGGCGACACTGCGCCCACGTAGAGCAGCGAGCGTCGAAGTAGCCACACGGCGCGAGACTGAATGACAGTCCAGGCAGCTCGTCCCAACCAGCCGTGCACCAACCACCTGCAGGTGCTGGAGACGCGCAGGGCCGCTCTCAACTCGTTACAAGGTAGGTGCCCGCCAGACAGCCACCGACATCGCCCACCCGGGATCCATGACTCCCCCAACGCACGATAGCGGCCGCGTATGCGGCCTTGACACAGTTGCTCGCGCCACAGGTACAGTCGAGCGCATGGCGCACTCCATGGGTCGCTAGACCGGCCCCATGGCAGCCGGGCCACGAGCAGCGCCCTAGGCTCGCTGCTTCGATGGTACCGCCGGTCAACCCGTCCGCGTCCAGAAAAGCTACCAGCCAGATTGCAGCGCGCCCAGGCTCGTCAACTCGCGCGACGTACGTTGCAGAACAGAAGCGATACATGCCCCGCGCTAACCAGTCCACACCCCGTGAAAGCCCTCGCGTCCCCGCGATCAGCACGAGCTGATGCGCCCCAAGAGACCACCTAGCACCGCCGGCTTTCCCGCACGACGCGACCGCCTCTTCCAGGCAGCCCTAGCGCCGCGCCCAGAGCGAATGCACGTTAAGCGAACGGCCCCCGCCCGAACGGAAAACCGAGCCACCCACCCCGACTCACCAGCCCGAAAGCCTACTCGCATCCCGTAAGCGCTACATGCCCGCCGACGAGCAACCGCCGTACATGCTACCCCCAGGGCCAGCCTATCGACCTCCCGGCCGAACTCCCGGCGCGCCGGCACAGTGTGGCCGACCCCGCCCGAGGGCCACTCCCCGTAAACCCGCAGCAGCGTCACGTAGGAGAGCGAAAACGAAGCCGGGGGTGCCGCCGCCGCCGACTAAGAAGATGGCAGCGCAACGGTCTGCCACGACGCTGGCATTGCGGGCCCCCCAGCTTCCGTAGGCAAAGCCAGCGGCACCCCCGGGGTTACCTCGCAAGGATCGCCCATTCCTCTAGGCACATACAAGGAGCCGACCGTCATGTAACGCGATATGCGCACATGGCAGGCGACATGCACTCCCATGCCCAGGAGCGTAGGCAGGCGCGCTGGCGATCACCGGCGTTCGTACCAGCGGCGCCGATACGGACATCGCTGCACGTGCTGCAATACACCCCACCCATCCCCGACTACGAGACATTAGTCCACCCTCGGTCCGCGTTCTGCTCCGCACCGCCCGGATAGCCGACAGCATAACCGGAACCTGTCAGACGCCGCCCGCCCCGAAAGCCTTGTTCGCCGTCATCCGACGCCTCCGCCCCCCGTGGCGCCACGAAGGCGCATGGAACGTCCAAGCATCGACAGATCCGAGTAGACGCCGGTCAACGACCCTCGGTCGCCCCCGAGGCGAACCTATGAAAGTCGGAGTAGCGCGGCTGGCTGAGCGAGTACCGGAACAGCAGTTCGAAGAGACCGTAGAGATCGGTCTCGCGGCTGGCAAGACCGCTGCGCGACCGCGATGTTACTTAACACCCGATAGACGACCCGTCACGCACTCCCGATGCCGCGTCACGTGAACTCCACCACAGGCCCGCCCTCGGGCACGTGTTGTTTCTTTCCTGCGCCCGCACCCCGTTCGCACAACAGGTATGTAGCCCCAGCAGGCTTTTTATGTTCCCAGCCGATGCAGACCGGCCCGTCCCCTTCGCAGGCCCGCATAGCGCCGAGGGCGACCGCTGACGGCTGGCGTTACGTACGACGGTCCACTCCCGCATATGGGCCGCCTCGCCCCTCCAAGCAAGCCGACGACCCGCCGTATAAACTCCCGGCAAGCAGCACCTCGTTCAACGGCCGCTCCCCGGCCGCGCGCTCCTGCGAGCCCTGGTTTCGATCCCGGCGGCTGGCCAGCCCAGAGAGCAGCCCTCAAGCATGATTGCGCTCGCTGCACTAGTCGCGCGACCCTCGAGCAGACTATCGAGCGGCCATCCGCTCCCCCGTACCACCAGCTCATGCGGCGACCCAGCAGGCGTCCCCGCGCCCACATGCTACGATCTCCTGCCGTCCTGCGCGCTTGCTACGGACCACCTGGGTAGTAGCGCAGCTCCTTCTGTGGGACGCGCTTCGCGGTCCACCGCGCCTAATTCGAAGCGGCTGCCCCACTGCGCGGAGACGAGCCATGCGTCCATCCGCACTCGAGTCATAAGCCTCGTTACGAGGTGTCGGCCTGAGCCCGCCTCTTGAGCCCTCGCCCCACGGCAGCAAGCCCGCTCGTCCAGGAACACAGGCAAGCATCCTCTCGTGGAGGTTAAGGCCCGGCCGACACAGCCCAGGCGGGCCGTGCTCACGGTGCAATCACGGCACGCCCATGACCGCCCCCGGTCGAAGCCAGCCCTCCCAAGGCCCGCCACACCCGAGGCCCCAACGCGAGCGCGACGCAGAGACCGCGTAGCAGCGAGGACGACCACGGGAGAACCGCTGAAGGAGCGCAGCCACCAAGATACAGACGCGCGGCGGACTACGAGCCGCCGTTCGCTAGACGTCCGCGGTGTGCATTTTCGCGAGAGTATCTTGCTGGCATGGGTCCGTAAAAGACCGGGGCTCACGCGGGAACGCCGGCTTGGTGGACCCCTAGGGGTCGCCAGGACCCTGCGCGTGAAGGCCCGCAGGTGGTCGGGAAATAAGCGGCCCTGAGAGAATATGGGCGCCCCTCAGGGTCCAGCTGCCTGTGGATTTCACTTTTAACCCCTCCCTCGATATAGACAGGCCGCAGAGAGGCCGTAATGTCGCGCCGCCTGGAACACTAGCGGAACTGTCTACTATAAAGCAGGCTGTTTTTTTTTTTTTTCTTTTTTTTTTTTATTCCCCAGGAGCCATCCGCTAGGTGCCTCCATGCCGATGGCGCCGCCTAGTACGGCGGTGGTGACGGCCACCCCGTCGCCTGCCCTTGATCCGCACGATCGTACAGCCATCCATGCACACGAAGCACCCGTACACGACGCGTAAGTGCCCTCAAGCAGCGGCGCCGCGCCGAGCACGAGACAGATTCGCGCCGCTGACGACCCAGAGCGCCGGTGAGGCCGGTCGCGCTCCAGCCCCCAGCGCGTGAAGAGCGCCCGCCGACAGACGACGCAGGCCATCATAGACGACCTGATCCCATGGTAGCGACTCCGCAGCGACCGTCCTCCAACCACGGCGCCACGGGCCTCTCGCCCAGCCTTGACGCCCGCAGCTAACTAGCCTTCAGGTTCGCTATGACCCCGTAAACAGGACGTTAGGTGCGCATGATATGATAGCCTGTGTGCCTCCTACCCTAGACCCTAAGCTCAATCAGTCCTCGCACACCGCTTCACCAACCTGCCGACACCTCCGCCAGCTAGCCCCCAGCCGCCTCTGCAGGTACGGCCAATCTACCTATGACGCGAACAGGATAGCAGGTCGCCGAGACCGGCGATAGCCCGGCTAGGACCTGGGCGGCAGGGCGGTTGTTATGCTCCAAAGCGACGCGATCCCGACCCGGCTCACGCTTCGAGCGACGGAGCCGGCAGCGCCGGCCCTGGACGAACGCCAGCGGCCCCCTGTTCTGCGAGCCAGCTATTCTCGCCGTGCCGAGGAGCTCGTCGTCTAGCGATAGTACGCTAGGTCAGGTCGATGATCTGTCCGGCGCCGGGATACAGAATGGCCAGAGGCCCTGCACCGCGTTTTTCTCGCCTCCCCGTAAACACGCTGCCGGGACGCGAAGTAAGCAGCCCAATCAGCACCCCCACCCTACGACGACGTCCCACCGCTCCCGCTCATAGGCGCGCCTGCCCCTTACGACCCCACGCCCGGCTGACAGCCATACACTCGTCCTACTGCCGTAGCTATCCCCCGGCAATCGCCGTAAGGCCGCACGTCGCAAGGACGAGCACGGCATCAGTACATCCCCGAGCTGTGGAGCCTAATACCTCAGACCGCCCGCTCGAAGGCACCGTCGCGCCGCGCGAGCTAACCAAGGGACCGAGCGACGTCATCGGCGCAGCCCCTCTCGCAGCGATCCATTCTCGGCGAAGGAACGCCTCGTACCTCACAGTAAGATACGCGCATGTCCCCCTGTGCTATCCGAAAGGGGACCATCTTCGTCGGTGCTCAAACGAAACCGCTGAGAAGAAGCGAAACATCCCGTCGACGGCATGTCTCACGCATGACGATCGCGAATGCGCCCTACTGACCAGTTGTCGCGCCGCCGCCGCGCCATGACCCATACCCTAGAGCCGCGGCCACTTCGCCCCTAGCTCGACACGCCCCGCGCCTACTAGCTCTGAGCACCTCCGCCTTCCAGACACCGGGCAACCCTGTGAATTGAAGGGGCTGAGCAGTGAGCCTGCGAGGAAGGGAGCGCAAAGAAGCCGACCGAGGAACTCTCGAAACACCGCAAGTGCCTGGCGCGAGCAGGGGCTCGACTGATGCCCGAGCCCAATGCCTGGGCTTGGAGATGAAGGGGCGTGCGGGCTCACCATCGGAGGCGACGGCATGTCCAAGGAGAAGATGGAGTCAGGCGTTCAAGGCCTGCAAGGACAGGCCGGGGTGCCGGCTTCGGCAGGAGCCGACGCAGGCCGACAAGGCCAAGGCCCTCGCCTACGCCCGCTGCATGCGGGAGAACGGCTTCAACATGCCCGACCCCAAGTTCGACGGCGGCGCCCAGCAGGCCCTGCCCATCCCGCAGGGGGCGGAGAAGCAGAAGTTCGAGAAGGCCGCCAAGGCCTGCGAAGCGCCGCCCGATGAGCGGGGGCAGGAGGGGCGACCACCGCGCACGGGGGCGGGGGCCGGGGCAGAGGCAGGGGCGCACGGCGAGGGCGAGCGCCCGCTCGGCCGCCGCCGGCTGCTCGTCGCCCTCGCGACGATCGTGGCCGTCGCGGGCGCCGGAGCCGCCGCCACCGCCCTCACCGCGGACCGGGACGCCGGCCCGGAGCCCGGAGCCGCCGACTCCCGCGGTCTGCCGCCCGCCACCGCCCCGGTCACCCGCGGCGACCTCAGCGACAGCTCCCAGAAGGACGGCACCCTCGGCCACCTCGGCGAGCGGAAGATCAACGCGGGCGGCGCGGGCGGCACCCTCACCTGGGTCGCCCCGACCGGCTCGGTCGTCGAGCGGGACGGACGCCTCTACGAGGTGGACGGCGAGCCGGTCCGGCTGATGTACGGCGACGAGCCCATGTACCGGACGCTCAAGACCGGCGACAAGGGCAAGGACGTACGGCAGCTGGAGGAGAACCTGGCCGCGCTCGGCTTCACCGGTTTCGACGTCGACGAGGAGTTCACGGCGAAGACCGCCGCCGCCGTCAAACGCTGGCAGAAGTCCCACGACATGAAGCAGACCGGCACGGTCGGACCGGACCGGATCGCCTTCGCGGGCAGCGCGGTACGCGTCAAGGACGCGGGCGCCGGATCGGCAGGCGGCTCCGGCGGCGGGAGCGGAGGCGGCTCCGGCGAGGGGCGGCTCGCGCCCGGGGACCGGATCACTCCCGGCAGCCCGGTGCTCACCGTCACCGGATCGGAACGCGTGGTCCGCTTCGAACTGCCCGTCGCCGAGGCCGACTCGGCGAAGGCCGGCACCCGCGTGAAGGTCCGGCTGCCCGACGGCACCGAACTGCCGGGCAAGGTGTCCGCGGTGGGCAAGACGGCGTCGGAGGGCACGGACCCGCAGGACAGGACCCCGAAGATCGAGATCACCGTCTCCTTCGACGAACCGGCCGGGGTCAAGGGCGTCGACCAGTCGCCGGTCACGGTCGAGCTCACCGGCCGCACCCGGCAGGACGTCCTGTCCGTCCCCGTCAACGCGCTGCTCGCGCTCCCCGACGGCGGCTTCGGCGTGCAGGTCGTGGAAGGCGGCGGGACGCGCGACGTCCGGGTCGAGCTCGGCATGTTCGGCCAGGGCCGGGTCGAGGTCAGCGGCGAGGGGCTGCGCGAAGGCATGAAGGTCGGGGTGCCGAAGGCGTGAGCGAGAAGCTGAACGTCGAGCTGAACGACGGGCTGAACGACGGGCTGAACGACGGGCTGAACGACGGGCTGAACGTCGAGTCGCACGGCCCTGCCGCGCATGTCGACACGCGGGCCGCCGAGGCCCCCGACGGGTACACCCGAACCAGTCACCCCCACCCCCACCCCCGCACCCACCACCCGCTGAAGTCGGTCGTCGACCTGAAGGGCGTCGTCAAGGAGTACGCCGGCGGCGTCCGCGCCCTCGACGGGATCGATCTCGCCGTCGGCGAGGGCGAGCTGGTCGGGATCGTCGGTCCGTCGGGCTCCGGCAAGTCGACCCTGCTGCACATCGTCGGGACCCTCGACCGGCCCACCTCCGGGACCGTCGCGATCGCCGGGCACGACATCGCGGCGCTCACCGACCGCAGGCTCTCGGCGCTGCGGGCCCGTCACATCGGCTTCGTCTTCCAGGCCTTCCACCTGGTGCCGGGCGTCGCCGCCCTCGACAACGTCGCCGAAGGGCTGCTCTACTCCGGTCTGCCGCGCGCGCGCCGCCGCCGGATGGCCGCGGACGCCCTGGCCCGGGTGGGCCTCGCCGACCGCGTACGGCACCGCCCGCACGAGCTCTCCGGCGGGCAGAAGCAGCGCGTGGCCATCGCGCGCGCCGTCGTGGGCGAGCCCGCGCTGCTGCTCGCGGACGAGCCGACCGGGGCGCTGGACTCGGCGTCCGGCGAGGCGGTGATGGAGCTGCTGCACACGCTGAACGAGGAGGGCGCGACGATCGCGGTCATCACGCACGACACCGAGATCGCGGCACGGCTGCCGCGGCAGGTCCGGATCCGTGACGGCAGGGTCGTCGCGGACACGGCGCACGGAAAGGTCATGGCCCGATGAGGCGCGGGACACCCGCAACCGGCTCCCGGCCCGCAGCCGACTCCCGGGCCGCGCCAGAGTCCGGGGCCACGCACGAGTCCGGGTCCGCGCCCGGCTCCCGATCCGCGCCCGGCACCCCATCCGCAGCCGGCCCCGGTTCCGCGTCCGGCTCGCGGTCCGCGCGCCGGAGTGTTCTGAGGGCCGCCCGTCTCGGGCCCCGTGACGTCCTGCACGTCGGCTCGGCCGGGCTGCGCAGCCGCCCCGTCCGCGTGGTGCTCTCCGCGCTGGGTATCGCCATCGGGATCGCGACGATGATCGCGGTGGTGGGCATCTCGGCTTCCAGCCAGGCCCAGTTGCTGCGGCAGCTCGACGCGCTCGGCACGAACATGCTGGTCGCCAAGGCGGGCGAGGGGATGTTCAGCGGGCAGGAGGTCAAGCTGCCCAAGGACGCGGTGGGCACGGTCTCGCGCATCGAGGGGGTCGAGAAGGCCGGCGCGACCGGTGACCTCGCGCGCTCGGTGCGCCGCTCCGAGAAGATCCCGGAGGCCGAGACCGGAGGCATCGCGGTGAAGGCCGCGACCGAGGAGCTGCTCGACGTGCTGCGCGGCCGCACGGCCTCGGGCACTTGGCTCAACGCCGCGAACGGGCGCTATCCGGCCGTGGTCCTGGGACACGTCGCCGCGGAGCGCCTGGGCATCGACCGGCCCGGGCGACAGGTCTGGATCGACGACCGCTACTTCACGGTCGTCGGCATCCTCGACCCGCTGCCGCTCGCCCCGGAGATCGAGCGTTCGGCACTGGTCGGCTGGGACGCGGCCCAGCGGCTGCTCGGCTTCGACGGGCATCCGACGGCGGTGTACGAGCGTTCCACGGACGCGGCGGTACGGGAGGTCCAGCGGTTGCTGGCTCCGACGATCGACCCGCAGAACCCGCAGAACGTGTCGGTCGGCGACCCGTCCTCGGCCCTCAAGGCGAAGGCCGCCACCGAGGGCGCGTTCTCCACGCTGCTGCTGGGGCTGGGCGGCATCGCCCTGCTGGTGGGCGGTGTCGGCGTCGCCAACACCATGATCATCTCAGTGCTCGAACGACGCCACGAGATCGGTCTGCGCCGCTCGCTGGGCGCGACCAGGGGCCAGATCCGGATCCAGTTCGTGACCGAGTCCCTGATGCTCTCGGGGCTCGGCGGCCTGGCCGGGGTGGCGCTCGGAGCGGCCGCCGTGGCGGCGTACGCCACTGCCGGCGGACTGCCCTGGGTGGTCCCGCCCTGGTCGGCCGCGGGCGGCTTCGCGGCCACGCTCGCGATCGGCACCGTGGCGGGCCTCTACCCGGCCGTCCGGGCCTCCCGCCTGTCGCCGACGCTGGCGCTGGCGGCCGGTTAGGGAGCGGCGCAGGGGAGCGGGGCACGCGGCGGGGGCCGGGCGGCAAGGCGCCCGGCCCCCGGCCCCGGCGACGAGGACCCCCGCCGAGGACGGGTTCGGGTCGCCCGCCGGGTCACCGCGAGGTCATCTGCCGGGTCACCGCGAGGTCATCTGCCGGGTCACCGCGAGGTCATCTGCCGGGTCACCGCGAGGTCATCCGCCGGGTCATCCGCCAGAGCACCCGATGGCGAAAAGGCGCCGGCGTGCCGGAACATGGCGACCAGTCAATTCCATTTCGTAGAGAGCTCTTTGGCCTCTTTTGATCACTCCCTACCCCCGACGTGAACTGATCCTGACAAGAGTGTCGGCCGTACCCGCCGTGCCCACGCGCGGCACGCGACCGCCTCACCACAGGGGACGACATGGGAAGCAGCCGTACGACACGGCGCACATCACTGGGCATCGCGGCGGCCCTGCCGCTGCTCGCCGGCGCACTCGCCGTCGGGATGCCGACGGCACAGGCCGCGACGCCGGTGCCCGGCGGCAGGGTGGCCCTGGAGGGGGCCCGGCCCGGTTGGGCCACCGCCTCGGCGGACGAGGGTGGCACCGCCCCGTCCGCGCGGGTCGACGCCCGCGTCTACCTGGCCGGACGGGACCCGCAGGGCCTCACCGCGTACGCCGAGGCGGTCTCCGACCCGGCGTCACCCCGCTACGGCGCCTACCTGACGCCCGACCAGGCACGCCGCCGCTTCGGCGCGGCACCGCAGCAGGTCGAGGCCGTCACGCGGTGGCTCCAGGGGGCCGGCCTCGCCGTCACCGGCACCAACGAGCACTACATAGCCGTCTCGGGTGACGTGGCCGCCGCCGAGAAGGCGTTCGCGACCCGGCTGCACGACTACCGCAAGGGCTCGGCCACCTACCACGCCCCCACCTCCACCCCCTCCGCGCCCGGCGCCGTCGCCAAGGCGGTGCTGACGGTCACCGGCCTGGACAACGCCCCGCACCGCGCCACCCACCAGGACGCCCTGCCCGGCCCGGGCGCCGGATTCCGCAACGCGGGCCCCTTCTCGACGTACTACGGGTCGAACATCGCCACCTCGCTCCCGGACGCGTACGGCGCCAAGGTCCCGTACGCGGTCAGGGGCTACACCGGCAGGCAGCTGCGCGCCGCCTACGGCGCCGGCGCCCGCACCGGCAGGGGCGTCACCGTGGCCATCACCGACGCCTACGCCAGCCCGACCATCGCGGCCGACGCGCGGACGTACGCCGGGCGCCACGGCGACAAGGCGTACCGCGCCGGACAGCTCCGCCAGGTCACGCCGGCCGAGTACACGCACACCGAGGAGTGCGACGCCTCCGGCTGGTACGGAGAGGAGACCCTCGACGTCGAGGCCGTGCACGCGGTCGCGCCGGACGCCGACGTGGTCTACGTCGCGGGCGCGTCCTGCAACGACCCGGACCTGCTCGACGCCCTCGACAAGATCGTCGACAAGCGGCTCGCCGACATCGTCTCCAACTCCTGGGGCGACATCGAGGCCAACGAGACCCCGGAGATCGCGGCCGCCTACGACCGGACCTTCAAGCTCGGCGCGGTCGAGGGCATCGGCTTCTACTTCTCCTCCGGCGACAACGGCGACGAGGTCGCCAACACCGGGACCAAGCAGGTCGACACCCCGGCCAACTCGGCCTGGGTCACGGCCGTCGGTGGCACCTCGCTCGCCGTCGGCAAGAACGACGCCTACCGCTTCGAGACCGGCTGGGGCACCCTGAAGGCGTCCCTCGCCGCGGACGGCTCCGGCTGGACCGGCTTCCCCGGCGCGTACACCAGCGGAGCGGGCGGCGGCACCAGCGCGACGGTCCGCCAGCCCGCCTACCAGCGCGGCGTCGTGCCCGACGCGCTCGCCAAGGCGGCTGGCGCCGACCGCATGCGGACCGTCCCCGACATCGCGGCCGTCGGCGATCCCAACACGGGCTTCCTGGTCGGCCAGACGCAGACCTGGCCCGACGGCTCGGTCTCGTACGACGAGTACCGCATCGGCGGCACCTCGCTGGCCGCCCCGGTCGTCGCGGGCCTCCAGGCGCTGGCGCAGCAGGCCCGGAACCTGCCGATCGGCTTCGCCAACCCCGGCATCTACGCCCGGTACGGCTCCCCGCTCTTCCACGACGTCACGGACCACCCGCTGGGCGCGGACCGCGACCTGGCCGTGGCCCGCAACGACTTCGCGAACGGCACGGACGCCACCGACGGCCTGGTCACCTCGGTGCGCAGCCTCGGCAAGGACAGCTCCCTGAGCGCGGTGCGGGGGTACGACATGGTCACCGGCGTCGGCTCCCCGGCGCCGGGCTACGTGGACTCCTACCGCTTCCCGTTCCGGCGTTGACGTTCCGGCGTTGACGTTGCGGCGTTGAGGTTCCGGCGCTGACGGCGCTGACGGCGCTGACGGCGCTGACGTAGCGGCCGAGCGGCCGAGCGGCCGAGCGGCTGAGCGACCGAGGGGCCGAGGGGCCGAGGGGCCGAGGGGCCGGTGCGGGTGGGGTCACCTCACCCGCACCGGCCCCTTCGTCATGTCCCGCCGAAGGAGCGCGCGGGAGCGGAGGCCGCGCGTCCGGAAAATCCTCGCGGAAGCCGGGGCGAAACCCCTTGCGCAATGGTCAAGAAGTGTTGACCATTGGGCCATGCCAACCGATGATCTTCCCGAGACGTTCCACGTCACCACCGACGAACAACTACGCGCCGTCTCCAACCTGACGCGGCACCGCATCATGGCCGTGCTCCGCTTCGAGCCCGCGACCATCACCCAGATCGCCGAGCGGATCGGCCTCGCCAAAGGCAGCTCCAGCTACCACGTACGGCTGCTGGAGCGCGCCGGCCTGGTGAAGGTGGTGCGCACGCGCAAGGTGCGCGGCGTCACCGAGCGGTACTACGCGATGGCCGCACGGACGATCGAGCTGCCGGACCCGGGCGAGGGAGCCCCGGACATGCTGATGCGGCACGCGGTCGCCGACCTGGAGGCGGCTCCGGCGGACGCCGAGCGCCACGTGGGAATGGCCCACCTGCGCCTCACCGAGGAGCAGTTCACGGAGCTGGGCGAACGGCTGCAGGCGCTCGCGGACGAGTACCGGAAGCTGTCCGACCCCTCGCTGCCGGACGCCTCGTTCGTCTTCGCACTCTTCCACCCGGGAACGGGCCCGCGCGCCGAGGAGGACGCCAAGTGACCTCGGACGTGAAGAAGCTCCCGACCGGGTTCGGACGCCTCTGGACCGCGCAGACGGTCTCCTCGCTCGGCGACGGCGTCATGCACGCCGCACTGCCGTTGCTTGCCCTGACGCTCACGCGGGATCCGATGGCTCTCGCCGTCGTCACGGCCGCCGGAACGCTGCCGTGGCTGCTCTTCGGTCTGCTCGGCGGTGCGCTGGTGGACCGCTGGGACCGCCGGCGCACGATGTGGGTGACGGACGCGGCGCGCGCGGTTCTGCTCGCGGTCCCGGCGGCAGCGGCCGCGCTCGACCTGCTCAGCATTCCCCTGCTCGCGGTCGTCGCCTTCCTCCTCGGCCTCGGCGGACTCTTCTTCGACACGGCCGCCACGGCCTACCTCCCGGACCTGCTCGGCCGCGACCCCGCGCTCCTGGAGCGCGCCAACGCCCGCCTGCGCGGCACCCAGACCGCCGCGTCCGGCTTCGCCGGGCCGCCCGCGGGCAGCGCCCTCCTCGCTCTCGGACGGACGGTCCCGCTGCTCGCCGACGCGGTCTCCTTCGCCTTCTCCGCGCTCCTCGTGCGATCGCTCCCCGCCATGCCCCGCCCCGTGCCGCAGGCCCGCGAGTCGCTGCTGCGACAGGCCCGGGCCGGCGCCTCGTACGTACTCCGGGACCAGGTGCTGCTCGGACTCGCGCTGCGCCCGGCGGTCGGGAACATCGCCTTCGTCGCCATGGAGACCGTGCTGGCCCTCTTCGCCCACGACCGCCTCGGCATCGGCACCTTCGGCTTCGGCCTGCTCCTCACGGCGGAGGCCACCGGCGGCCTGTTCGGCGCGGGCATCGCCTCCTTCCTCGGCCGGCGACTGGGCACCGGCGCCGCCCTCACCTGCACGGCCGCCGTCGAGGGACTCGCCATCCTCGGCCTCGCCACGGCCTCGAACCCGTACGTGGCCGGCCTCGCGCTCGCCGTCTGCGGAGCGGGCGTGGGCGCCACCATGGTGCTCGCCCCCTCACTCCGCCAGGCGATCGTCCCCGCCCACCTCATGGGCCGGGTCACCTCCACCTCCCGGATGGTCGGCATGTGCGCCGCCCCGTTCGGCGCGGTCCTCAGCGGCTGGCTGGCCACCGCGTACGACGTCCGCACCCCGCTCTACACCGCCGCCGGCCTCCTGCTCGTCATGACCGTCGTCACGTCCACGATGACGAGCAACCGCCGCGTCGAGGCGGCGCGGCAAGCAGCCGCCCGCACCGCTGAAGCGGACGGCGCGGAGTCCCCGGATCCCGTTCAGGAGCACGCCCGTTAGGGCTCCACGAGGCGAGGACGTGGAACCGGCGCAGAGCCCGGATCGGCCGGCCGCGCTCGGCTCGCCGCTGCTCGGTTCGGATGGCCACGCCCGGATCGGCCGGCCCCGCCCCGCCCTGCCCGCCCTGCCCGGCTCGGCCGGCTCGGCCCGGTCCGCCCGGCCCCGGGGTCAGCGGCGCTCGCAGCGGTACCGCAGCTCGGCGATGAGAGCTTTCTCCTGCGCGTTGAGATCCCCGTCGACCGTGGCGACCCGTTCGGCGGCGTCGACGACGTCGGAGAGATCCCCGGACTCGGCGTCGATGCGCTCCCACACGTCGGCCGGGTCGATGGTGACCACGTGGGCGAGCCGCTCGTCGTCCACCTGATGCCGCTCCCGCGCGAGCCGCGTCAGCTGCCGGAACAGCAGGCTCTCGGTGTCGGCGATCTTGCCGTCGGCGTTGATGACGAGCCAGGCGACCCACAGCATCAGCCGCGGATGCCGGGTGCGGCGGACCAGGGTGTCGGCGAGTTCGATCACTTCCGCCTCGCCCCGGAACACGGACTGGGCGTGACGCCCGGCGGCCACGGTCGTGTAGCGGTTCACGAGGATGGTGAGGGGGATCCCGACGCCGGGGATGCCGAACTTGATGATGTTGCGCTGCAGGAGGTGCTTCCCGATGATCGGAAGGCTCTTCGCGGCGGCCAGGACCGGACCGGAGTAGATCTTCTTGATGACCTGCCGGACCAGGGCGGGTACGAACTTCAGGCTGCCGCGGGCGGTCTCCCCGGCCTTGATCCCGAAGGCCACCCGGACGAGCTTCATCATGTCCTCCGGATCGTCCACGTCCAGGGGAATCCGGTAGATCACCGCGATGTCGTGAGCCAGGCGCAGCTGCAACTGCGTGATGAACGTCAGATCCACCATGAACGTGACCACCCCGGCCGGCACCGCGGCGGGGCTCGCGCCGCCCAGCGACCCGATCGTCGCGGCGATCGTCCCGGTGTAGAGGCTGGAGGTGATCCCGCCCTCGATCATGGCGCTCTTCGCCGCCAGCTTGATCTGCTGCCCGACGACGCCGTCCGCGGGCACGCCCTTGTACTTCTCCTGGAAGTACTCCCAGGTGGCCTTCCCCGTGTACGACCGCAGCGCCTGCGCGCAGAGCTTCGTGAACCAGCCGCCCGACTTGATCTCGTCCGCGCTCAGCCCTTTGACGAACTCCCGCAGCCTCTCCCGCTCCTGCTCGACGGCTTCTCGGTCGGCTGCGTCGTACGCGGCGTCGTCGGCGTCATCGGCGGTGGCGTCGGCGGCGGAGCCGGGCAGCAGTTCGGTCACAGCGGGGTCCCCTCCCAGATGGTGCGGTGCCCCGCAAGGCTGCCAGATACGGGCATCGGGCACGCGGTCCTTCGCGAGGTCCACCGGGTTGGGCAGGAAGCTGTGGACGTGCCCGGGCTGATGGGACCGCACCAGCACGTCACCCAGCGCCCGGGCCGTGGGCGCGTGGTGCGGGACGACCGGGGCGATGAAGCCCGCCCTCACGAACGCCGCGGCCCCTCGCATGGCCGACCGCGGAGCGGCCGCCCAGCCACGTGCCTGCCCGGCCCGGACGGGCCCCGACGCGCCCCGACGCGCCCCGGCCGGGCTCGACCCGGCACGCGCCGGCAGCGCCCGACCCAGCCTCGAACACCCGTTGTCAGTGCCCCTCGTTAGTCTCCTCCACATGCCGCAGCTCAGGGGTTTCGAACCCCCTTTTTCGGGCTGCGCCGAGACATCTGACGGACAGGCGGAGGGGCACGGCTGATGGCGTGGCTGGCAGCGGGTGAGGGGTACGAGATCACCCTCGAGGACGGGCGTGTGGTCGCACGGCGCGTCGGGGGGAAGCAGTTGAAGGCACTGCCGAAGGCGTTGCGCGACAGTGCCGAGGTGGACCGGCTGCGGCGGCTCGCCGAGTGGCTGGACCGGCACGCCGCCTCGTGCGTGGCGCAGGTGGACGCGTGGATGGTGTCCTCGCTCCCGGTGCCGACCGAGCTGATCGCGCGGGTGTGGCGGGACGAGGCGTGGCAGGCGGCCCTGCGGGACATGGCCGTCGTCGGCGACGACCCCGACGAGGTCGGCTTCCTGCGGGACGTCACCGCCGACGGGGAGCTCAAGGTGGTCGACCTCGACGGCGAGACCGTCCGGCTGGCACCCCGCACGGTGACGCTGCCCCACCCCGTCCTCCTCCCGGACCTGGACGACGTACGGGACTTCGCCGCCGACCTCGGCATCACCCAGAACGTGGAGCAGATCCACCGGGCCACCTGGGAGCGGCCGGACGGGCCCGGCGCCGGGCAGCCCGAGACCGCCACCGAGGTACGGGACTACGCGGGCGGGAAGTTCGCCTCCCGGTTCGGCCTCGCCGCCCGCGCCACGAACCTCGGCTACCGGGTGTCCGGCGGCTACGCCACCTGCAAGGTGCGCGACGGGGGCCGCAGCACGGAGGCGTCGGTGTGGATCGGCGAGCCGTACTGGGACGGGGAGTCGGAGACCGGCGGACTGAGCTGGCACGACGAGGACGGCCGCGCGGTGCGGCTGAGCGAGGTCGGACCGGTGGCCTGGTCCGAGGGGATGCGCATGGCCGCGGCGCTGTACGCCGGCCGCACGATCGAAGAGGGTGGGAACGCGTGACCGGCACGGACATCGACGACAACAAGGAGCTGCTCGCGGCGGGAGCGGTGCTCCCGGCCGACGCGAAGGACGCGGGCCCCTCGGCGGTCGAGCTGACCGCACGCGCCTACCGCCACGCGGTGTTCGCGGAGGACCGCGTCGTCGTACGGCTGGCCGCGGCCGAACTCGGCCCCGCCGAGGACCTCGCCGCCGGCTTCCTCGGCTTCGAACCGGAGGGCGAGCCGACGGTGGTCGGTCTCGGCCGGCGCCAGGAGCTCGGCTTCCCCGAGTGGGTGCTGGTGCACCACCCGGAGGACGGACACCACGCCCTCGCCGTCGTGCCGGAGCTGGACCGGCTCGCGCGGCAGGCCAGGACCAAGCCCAAGGCAGCCCTGGACGCCTGCCACGAGCTGGCCGGCCGGCTCGCCTCGGCCGTCCCGCACTTCCTCCCCGTCTTCTACGAGCAGGCCGCGCGGGTCTTCCTCGGTGTCGAGAACCCCACGTACGCCGGTCAGCTCTTCGGCCGTGCCCGCACGAGCGAGGCGCAGCACGGGCTGACCGTCGACGAGGACCGGCTCGACGCCGTGTTCCTGGAGTTCGCCCTGGCCGGCGCCCTGCCGGTCAAGGTGCTCACCGGCTACGGCAAGGAACTGTCGGCACGGCTCGCGCCCGTCGAGGCGTACGAGCGGTTCCGGCGGCTGTGCGTGCGCCGGACGGCGGGCGGGCTCGCGCCCTCGGCCCAGGCCGCGACGGAGCTGAAGAGGCTGGCCCGGGCCGCCGCCCTGCCGGGGAACGAGGCCGAGCAGGACTACCTCGCCGAGATCCTGCCGCTCCCGGCGACGCTGCGGGCCGCGGCCGGCTGGTGGAAGTCGCACCGCGGCGCGCTCGTCGCCCTGGCCCGGCGCGTCCCGTCCGTGCGCGGCACGCTGCTGACGATGACCCCGCCCGGGGACAGCGGGGAGATGACCGAGCTGTGGCTCGGCATCCTCGCGGACTCCGGCGCCGACGCCGGACTCGTCGACGCGGACCTGCCGCCGGAGGAGCAGTGCTCCGACGGCGCCGCGGGCTGGCTGGAGCGCTTCCACACCAGCCGGCACCGCGGCTGGGGGCCGCGCCCCACGCCCCCCGCGCTCCTCGAACTGGTGCGGCGGGCGGCCGGCCGGCTCCGTGCCGACCTGGCCGCCCGGCCCGAGGGCGAGCGGTTCCTGCGGATCGGCGTCGAGGACGTGGACCTGCTGGACCTCCTGCTCTCGCTGGACATCGCCATCGCCGACCCCGAGGACCAGGAGGCCCGCAACCGGCGGGGCCAGGCCCTGAACCTGTCGGACTGGGCACGCGGCGAGGAGCGGCGGGACCTGGCCGCGCTCGCCGCCGACCCCCGCTTCCGCCCCGCCTTCCGGCGCGCGGCGGACGGCTACAACAGCCCGTCCACCGGCACCGACGTGATGCGCCGGCTCGCCGCCTCGACCGGTGGGCGTCCGATGCTCGCCGAGTGGATGCGGGACGTCGCCCGGGCCTCCGTGGCGGCCGGACTGCCCGGACTGCCGAACGCCATCGAGCGGCTCTCCTGGCTGCCCTCCGAGGCACTCGCGCTCGCCCCGCAGGAGGTCGCGGCCGCGGCCGCCGCCGACCTCGGGGAGACCGTGGCCCGCACCCTGCGCGGCGGCCTGTGGGAGGAGCTCGGCTGGCCCGCCTGGGAGGAGGCGCTCACCGAGCTGGCCCCCGGACGGAACAGCACCGAGGGCCTGACCGTCGCCGAGGCCTGGCCGTACCTGATCGTGGCCAACGCGACCCAGGTCCGCGTCATCGACGCCGAATCCACCGTCCTCGTGCACGACCTCCGCGGCGTGCCCTCCGCCAACGTGTGGCGGACGGGCTTCCACTACGTGGACGGTGCGCTGCTGGTGTTCTGGAGCACGTACGGACAGCGCGGACCGCAGGGCTACTGGCACACCGCGCCCGACACGGTCTTCGACCTCGTCGGCGCCGACCAGTGGGCCATGCGCTCGCAGCACCCCAGCCTGCCGCTGCCCGGCGGCGGCCGCACCACCGGCGGCGGCGTCCTCCACGCCGGCGACACGAAGCTGCCGGCGGAGCGCTCGCTGATCTCCGACGGCACCTCGTACTGGGTGTGGGAGAACGGCGACGGCGAGGACAAGGGCGGCTGGCTCGAGTACGACCCGGTGGGCGGCGCCCACGGACGCCGTTCACAGCCCGGCTTCCTCGCCGACGCACTGCTGGGGCACGCCCCCGGCGCCGAGCTGGCCGCCGCCTCGTCCTGGCTGCGCCCCGCCCCGGCGGTGGAGGGCTCGGCCCAGGGACCGTCCGAGGGCGGACTCCTCGGCTGGCGCGTCGTGCGGCTGCCGGACGGCAGCCACCACGGCGAGGACGCCACCGGACGGTCCGTCACCGTTCCGAAGAGCGCCGACAGGCCGGTCGGCCTGCTGACGTTCCCCGGCGACGACCGGCCCCGTGCGCTGACCCAGCAGTGGCGCGAACTGTCGCTCAGCGACCCGGAGGGCGTGGTCACCACCACGGCCCGCTTCGACCACCGCGACGAGCTGTACGGGACCGCGGGGAAGGCCCTGCCGCCGCTGGCGTACCTGTACCTGCTGCGCGCGCGTGACCCGGAGGGATCGGCGGCACTGCGCGGCGTCGACGCGGAGACCGCCGGCGTCCTGCTGAAGGCGGCCATGCGGGCGGAACGGGCGGCCGACCTGCCCGGGCTCGTCAGCGCCGCACTGCCGCGGCTCTCGGCCCCCGAGCTGATCGCCGGCGTGGTGAAGGTGCTGCGCTTCGCGGTCCGGCAGCAGAAGGCCCTGGACGACGTGGCCGCCCGCCTCGACCCGACGACCGGGGCCGTCGAGACACGAGTCCAGGGACCCAGCGACCAGCTGATCGGCAGGGCCCTCCAGGGCATCGTCGGCTCCGGCTACTCCCGCTACGGCTCGGACGAGGACGTGACCCACCGCTACCTGGAGGCGCTGGCGACCGTACGGGCCGACACCGCCGCCCAGGCGCCGCCGGGGCGGCTGCACTTCGACGTGCCGTCGCTGCCCTACACCGGACTGCCCTTCGTCTCCCTCCTGGACGAGCCCGCCGCGATCGCCTACCGGGCCGTCGCACCCGGGAGCGACCCCGAGCACCGGGCCGCCCTCCTCGGCGTCCTCGACCTGGTCGACGCCCTGGGGATCGCCTCGACGGCGACGTCGACCGGCCACTGGCGCAAGGTCCTCGTGCACCTGACGCCGCCCCACCTGCACACCCCGGACGGGCAGGGACGCAACGTCTCCCACCGCAGCGTGCTGCCCCTGGGCGGCGGCGCCGCGCTCGGCATCACCGAGCACACCGAGAGCGTCACCGACGGACGCGAGTTCGGCGCGCTGCTCCACGACCCGAGCGGACGCTTCGAGGTGCCCGGCCCCTACACCGTGCGAGGTGCCGCCCCGGTGGGCGACCGGGTCCGCGGCGCCACGTGGCTCGCCGACTTCCTCCGGGAGGCGCGCTCGCGTGCCGAGGCGCCGTTCCTGCCGGAGGCCGCCGAGGAGTTCAGCCGCCTCACGGGCGTGTCCGGGGCGCTCGCCCGGATCGTTCTCGCGGGCATGCCCGGCGTGGCCAACTGGGAGAGGAACTTCCTGCCGGCCGGGCTGCGCAAGACGCTCGGTCTGAAGGTCGCCGAGGCCGCGGGCGCGCGCGACGAGCTGCGCGCGCTCAGGGTCGAGGTGCGCCGCGCGGTGCTCGCCGCGCTCCTGCCCGAGGACCCGGCCCGGCTGTGGACCGAAGGCCCCGACGCGGCCTCGGCGGCCGCCGTGTGGAACGCGAAGGTGGGACGGCGCCGGCAGGTGCCCGACTGGCTGGCGGCGGAGGCCGCCCGCACCACCCGCGGCGGCTGGCCCGCGCACCGGGCGCTCCCCGCACTGCTCGACCCGGACGGCTCCCCGGAACTCGGCGCCGACGTGCCGTGGCACATCGAAGGCGACCACGCGGCCACCGTGACCCCGGCCAAGGCGCCGTTCGACGCGGAGGTGCTGACCGGTGCGATGGACCTGACCGCCTGGCTGGCCCACCGGCTCCCCGCCGGCGACCCGGTCCGGGCGGCGCTGCCCAGCGCCCTGACCGCCGTGCGGCAGCGGCTCGCGGCACCCGGACTCCTCCTCCCCGTGGGCCACTACACGAGCCTCGCGGACTTCCGGAAGGTGGCGGGCGCCCCGACGGAGACGGCACCGGACCACGAGCGGTACGGGGCGGTGCTCATGGCCACCCAGGACGGCCAGCCGCAGCCCGCCGTACGGCCCGCCCTGCTGGACTCCACCGGCTCCGACCCGTACCTCGTGGCGCTGCGCGGCGACGACCAGCGGCCGACGGACGTCGAGACGGCCCTGCGGCGCGCCCACGACCCCGCGTTCGCGCGGCTGCTGGCCGACCCGGGCGCACCCGCGGCGGGCGAGCCGGACGGCGAGGGCCTGTGGTGGCCGCAGGACCCCTCGCGTTCGGTGCCCGCGCTGGTGGCCGAGGTCGCCGGGACCCGCTCGCTGAGCGCCGACGCGGCGACGCTGTACCTGATGCTGCTGGCCCTGCCCGACCCGACCGACCGCAACACCGCGCGGTGGACCGGCTGGAAGCCCGCCCGCCTCAAGGCGGCGCGAGCCGAACTGGCCGACACCGACCTGGTGATGACGGCGGTACGGGCCCGGGCCGGACGCTCGCTGTTCCTGCCGGGCGCCTGGACGGAGCAGACCGCGCCCGTCCTCCCGGTGGAGCAGTGGAAGCTCCCGATGTACGGGGTCACCGCCGGCACCCGGCCGGTCCTGGGCTCCCTCGTGCCGACCGAACCGGCCGCGGAGCTGTTCGCCCGCGCCTGGCAGCGGATCCTCGACGGCGACGTCCCCCGGTTCGAGGAGCTGAAGGTCCGGCGGACGAGGAGGCGCCGCTGAGGCCCCGCCGCCGACCGGCGGCCCCTGGTCGGCACGGCGTGGCGCACCCGCCCCGGGCGCGCCACGCCGGCCCCGACCGGTCCCGAACCGGCCCCCACCCTGCGAGCACCCGCGCGACCTCTCGCGTCCGCACGTCTGCCCGCCCGCCCGCACCACGTAAGCGTTTCGACCGTTGAAGAAGGATCCCGAATGACCGTCACCGATCAGACAGCCCCCGTCCGGCAGGGGCAGCCGGCCGAGGAACGCCACGCCACCGAGCTCGCCTTCCTCGCCGCCCAGGACCGCGGCCCGCGACCTCCCGGCTGGGCGCTCACCCCGCGCGCGGTCGTCACGTTCGTCTGCGGCAGCGACGGCGCGGAACTGTCCCTGCCCGAGCGCCACCCGGACCTGCCGTCGAAGCTGACGATCGCCCCCAAGTTCGTCGGCGAACGCGCCCTCGTCGAGCGCTGTGTGGTCACCCTCGCGGGAGAGCGGGGACTGCTGCTCACCGGCGAGCCCGGAACGGCCAAGTCGATGCTCTCGGAGCTGCTCGCCGCCGCCGTCAGCGGGAGCAGCGCCCTCACCGTGCAGGGCACGGCCGGCACCACCGAGGACGCCTTCCGCTACGGCTGGAACTACGCCCTCCTGCTCGCCCAGGGCCCCACCCCGCAGGCGCTGGTGGACTCTCCGGTCCTCGCCGCCATGCGGGCCGGCCGGGTGGTGCGGGTCGAGGAGATCACCCGCTGCCTGCCCGAGGTCCAGGACGCCCTCGTCTCCCTCCTGTCCGACCGCCGGATCACCGTGCCCGAACTCACCGCCACCGAGGACGCGGTCGTCCGCGCCGCGCCCGGCTTCACCGTCATCGCGACCGCCAACCTGCGGGACCGGGGCGTCTCCGAGATGTCGGCCGCGCTCAAGCGCCGCTTCAACTTCGAGACCGTGGACCCGATCGCCGACGCCGACGCGGAGGCGGTCCTGATCCGCCGCCAGGCCGTCGCCGCCGTCCAGCGGGCGGGCGCGGCCTTCGCCGTCGACGACGCCGTCCTCGACGCCCTCGTCACCGTCTTCCGCGACCTGCGCTCCGGCCGCTCCACCGAGGGCTGGGACGTGGAGCGCCCGGGCACGGTCATGTCCACCGCCGAGGCCGTACAGGTGGCGGCTTCGTTGGGAGTCGCGGCGGCCTACCTGCCCGGCGGAGACGTGCTGGACCTGCTGCCGGGCCACCTGCTGGGGGTGGTCCGCAAGGACGACCCGGCCGACCACGCGCGGCTGCTGGGCTACTGGGACGGCCCGGTGCGCCGCCGCGCCGAGAACGGCTCGGCGATGTGGCGCCGCCTCTGGGACCTGCGCGGGAGCCTGCGGTGACCTTCGTCGATCCCCGGGCGGCAGTGGACGCGCTGGCCGCGTCCCGCACGCCGTACCTCCTGGGAGTACGCCACCACAGTCCCGCCCTCGCCGCGGTCGTCCCCGCCCTGCTGGAGGAGGCGGGGGCCGAGGTGGTCTGCGTCGAGCTGCCGGCGGACTTCGAGCCCTGGCTGGAGCACCTGGCGGACCCCGAGACCGTGGCCCCGGTCGCGCTGGCCGGCGCGGGAGAGGGCGGCGCGCTGTCGTTCTATCCCTTCGCGGACTTCTCGCCGGAACTCGCCGCGGTCCGCTGGGCCAGGCGCCGAGGTGTGGAGGTGCTGTGCTGCGACCTCCCCCTCGGTGATCCCGGCTGGTCCGCGGGGGCCGGCGGGCCGGGGAGCCGGCCGGTCGAGGACGGCGACGGCGACGGAGCCGTGCGCCCGGACGGTGACGTCCCCGCGCAGGCCGGCGCCCCGACGGAGGCGGACGGCTCGGCGGGGACCGCGAGGAAGCGGGACACGGCCGCGGGCGCAGGCGGCGCCGAGTCCGCGGGGACGCCGGGGACGGCCGCGCGCGGCGAGCCCACGGTCACGCCGGAGACGTCCCCGCGCGCCCAGACCACGGCCGCACCCGCCACCGGTCCTGGCGACCGCGCGCGGGGTTCCTACGCCCAGGCGCTCGTCGCCGCGGGAACCGGCCGCGACGGTGACGACCTGTGGGACCGCGCGGTCGAGGTGCTGGCCCCCGGGTGCACCCCGGACGCGGTGCGCCGGGCCGCGCTGGGCGTGGGCTGGGCCCTGCGCGCCGACGCGGCCGTGCCCGCCACCGACCTGGCGCGGGAGGAGCGGATGCGCCGGGTGATCGCCTCCGCGTCGGCCGGCGGGCGCCGGGTGGCGGCCGTGATCGGCGCCTTCCACGCCCCGGCGCTCCTCCCGTCCGCGGAGGCGGAGGGCGACGCGGGCGACCGCACGCAGGGAGCGGGGCCGGAGGCGGAGGGCGCGTCGCCCACGAACACGCCGGGCGGGTCCGGCGGCACGGCGGCGGGCCTTCCCGGGGACTGCGACGCAGCCGCCACGACCGGAGACGGCGGGAAGGCGCGGCGCAAGGGTTCGGCCGAGGGCGGGGCCTCGCCGGTGACCTCACTCGTCCCGTACTCCTTCGACCTGCTCGACTCCCGCTCCGGTTACCCCGCCGGAATCCGCGACCCGCTGTGGCAGCAGGCCGTGCTCACCGCGGCCGGCGATCCGGACCGCCTCCGGGCGGCGGCCGCCGACGCGCTGACCGGCCTGTGCCGGGAGCTGCGGCGCGCCGGACACACCGCGGGCACCGGCGAGGCCGCCGAGGCACTGCGCCTGGCCTGCGACCTGGCCACCCTGCGCGGACTGCCCGCACCCGGACGGGGCGAGCTGCTGGAGGCCGTCACGACCGTCCTCGGCCAGGGCGAACCCCTCGGCCGGGGCCGCGCCTTGGCCCGCGCGCTGGAAGCGGTGCTCGTCGGCACGGCGCGCGGCCGGATCAGCCCGCACGCGCCCCGGTCCGGGCTCGGACCCTCCGTCGAGGCCGAGCTCGCGGACGTCCGGCTGCCCCGCCCCGACGATCCCGACCGCCGCGACCTGCGCCTGGACCCGCTCCGGTCGCCTCTGGACGCGCGCCGCGAGGTGCTGCTCCAGCGCCTGCGGGTGATCGGCGCGTCGTACGGCGAACCCCTCGCCGTCGCGAGCACGGGTGACGGCACGGCGCTCGGCACCAAGTGGCGCGTGGCGTGGACGCCGTCCGTGCCCGCCCGGCTCGACCTGGCGGGAGTACGCGGGGTGACGGCGGCCCAGGCCGCCGCGGGCACGCTCGCCGCGACCGCGCGCCGCGAGGCCGCCGAGGGCGGCCCCACTCCGGAGCAGATCCTCACCGGCCTGGCCGCGGCGGCGCGTTGCGACCTGCCCGAACTGGTCGAGGTGCGTCTGCACGAGGCGTCCACGGTGCTGCCCGACAGCGCGGACCTGCCCGAACTCCTCCAGGCCCTGGACCTGCTGGAGGGGTTGCGGCGCGGCCACTTTCCCGGCACGGAGCCGGAGGCCCGTGCGACGGCGGGCGCGCTGACGGAGGAACTGCTGGAGGCAGCCGTCCGCTCCCTGCCCGGCCTCGCCGGGAGCGACAGCGCCGCCGACGCCGGGGCGCTGGTGGCGCTGGCGGACCGGACGGCCGCACGCCACCTGGGCCTCCGGCTGGACCGGGCCCTCGCCGGGCTGGCCGCCGACGGCGCTCCGCTCATCCAGGGCGCCGCCCTCGCCGTGCGCGTGCTCCTCGACCTGGACGACGCGGCCGGGCTGGGCGAGCGCACCGCCGGTTGGATCGACGGGGCCACGGCCCCCGACTCGCGCCGGGCGCTGACGAAGCGCCTCTCCGGGCTGCTCACGGCCGCCGGACCCCTGCTCCAGGCCTCACCGGACGCGCTGGGCCCGCTCATGGACCGGGTCGACGCGCTGGCCGACCAGGAGTTCCTCGACCGGCTCCCGGCCCTGCGGGGCGGGTTCGACACCCTGACACCGGCAGCGCGCGACCGGCTGCTCACCACCGTGACGGAACGGCTCGGCGACCGGCTCGACCTGTCGCTCGACGCCCCCGCCGAACTGCTCGCCCTGTGGGCGGCGGCCGACGCGGCCGGATCGGCCGCGCTGAAGGCCCTGGGCCTGTCGGGGACGGGCACTCCCGACGGTGCAGGTCCTGCGGCGCTCCCGGAGTCGGCCGAGCGTCCCGCACCCGCCGCGGCGCCCGCTGGTGAAGGCCCGGGCACCAGGTCACCGGACGAGGACGCCGCAGACACCGGCACCGGCACAGACACCGGCACCGGCACAGGAATCGGATCCGCAGGCGCAGGCTCCGGAGCAGCCGACGCGGACCGGCGGCTGGGCCGTGCCGACCGCTGGCGGCTCCTGCTCGGCCGCCACAAGGAACGGCTCACCGGCGACGCGCGCCGATACGCCCACGCCCTGGACGAGCTCTACGGCCGGGGACGCGGCGAGGGCGCGCAGGACCTGGACGGCGGCGCCGCAGGCGGGGGAGGGGGACAGGAGGCGTCCTTCCCGACGGCCCGGGAGTGGGCGGAGGAGCTGGAGGCCCTGTTCGGCTCGGACGTACGCGAGGAGGTCCTCGCCGAGGCCGCCGACGCCGGACGCACGGACGTGCTCGCGCAGCTCGATCCGGCCGCGGTACGCCCGTCGGTGGAGCTGCTCGGTTCGGTGCTGTCGTTGGCCGGCGGCATGCCCGAGGCCCAGCTCGCCCGGCTGCGTCCCCTGGTGAAGCGGCTCGTCGACGAACTCGCGCGGGAGCTGGCCACCCGCCTGCGCCCGGCGCTCTCCGGACTGGCCACCCCGCGCCCCACCCGGCGTCCGGGAGGCCGCCTCGACCTCCCCCGTACCCTGCGGGCCAACCTCGCCCACACGCGGCGCGCGGAGGACGGCCGGCTGGTCGTCGTACCGGAGCGCCCGGTGTTCAGCACGCGGGCGAGCAAGGAGGCCGACTGGCGCCTGATCCTCGTCGTGGACGTCTCCGGCTCGATGGAGGCCTCGGTGATCTGGTCGGCGCTGACGGCCGCCGTGCTGGGCGGGGTGCCGACCTTGTCCACGCACTTCCTGGCCTTCTCCACGAAGGTCATCGACCTGACGGACCGGGTCGAGGACCCGCTGTCGCTGCTCCTCGAGGTCCGGGTCGGCGGCGGTACGCACATCGCGGCCGGCCTCGCGCACGCCCGCTCGCTGATCACCGTGCCGAGCCGCACGCTCGTCGTCGTGGTGAGCGACTTCGAGGAGGGCGCGCCGATCGGAGGACTGCTGGGCGAGGTACGTGCCCTGGCGTCCTCCGGCGCCCACCTGCTCGGCTGCGCGGCACTCGACGACACCGGCACGCCGCGCTACTCGGTGGCGGTGGCGCGCCAACTCGTCGCGGCCGGAATGCCGGTGGCCGCCCTCAGCCCGCTGACCCTCGCCCGCTGGGTGGGCGACCGCCTCCGTGGAGAACCCCGTTGAGCACCGAACTCCTGCCACCCGTCGCCCCCGACGTCCTCGCCGACGCCGTCGAGCAGCTCAGCGCCCGCCTGCGCAAGAAGCTCGACGCGGCGATCGCGAGCTGCGGCGGCCAGTCCACCACCGCGACCGGCGGAACGGTCGAGGTGCACTTCGGCGAGGACACCAAGGTCACCCTGCGCCCGGGCCCGTCGGGCGTGGTGACCGGAGCCGAACAGGCCGTGTGCTCCTGCCTGCTGTCCCCGCGCTGCCTGCACCGGGCAGCCGTCCTGGGCGCGGCCCCGTTGGCCGAGGGCCAGGAGGACGCGGCGGAGGGCGAGCCGTCGAACACCGACGGGGCCGACCCGCTCGCGGACGACGGCCCGGGCACGGACTCCACGGCGGAGGCCCCGGCGCCTGGGCTGCCCTCGCCGGGTTCGCCCCTCGCCGAGACCGCCTCCGCCACTCTCACCCCGGCACAGGTCCGCGCCGCCACGGCGCTGTGGACCGCCGCCGCCGAAGCACTGTCGGCCGGCGTCACCGCGGGCGGCGCGGTGGTGCAGGCCGAGCTGCTCCGCGCCGCGCACACCGCGCGGCTGGCGGCGCTGCCGCGGGCCGAGGCCGCCGCGCTGCGCGTCGTCCGGGGCCTGAGGGCCGCCCGGGAACGGAGCGGGGGACAGCGCCTCGGCGACCTCGCGGACGGGTTCCGTGAGCTGCTGGCCGCCGCCGCGCTGCTCTCCTCGGGGTCGGCCGACGCCGGCGCGGCGGGTTCCGCGCGGCGGGCGTACGAACAGGGCGGCAGCCTGCGGGTGTACGGCCTGTGCCGGGAGCCGGTGCTGTCCGCGACCGGGTACGGCGGCGTGACGACGCACCTGGTCGGTTCGGACGGCGAGGCGTACACGGTCTCCGACGTCCGTCCGGGCGGCCTGGCCCGGGTGAAGGGCGCGGGCTCGGCGTCCGTGGCGCTCGGGGGTGCCGTACTCGACCATGCCGGGCTGGCGCGCGGGGGGCTGCGGATCGTCGGCGCGACCGTATCGGCGGACGGGCGCCTCGGGGCGGGACGCGGAGTCAGCGCGACGCCGCTGCGCGGGGCGGACTGGTCCGAGGACCCCGCCGCCGCCCTCTTCGCGCGCCCGGTGCGGGAGGCGATGGCCGCCGCGCTGGCCGACGACGCCACACAGTCCGCCGAGCGGGGAAGGACGGCGACGCGTCTGCTGGGCTGCGACGTGGAGGTGATCGGTGCGGTGGGCGACTTCGTCCTCGTCCGGGTCGCCGCCGACGGACCGCTGCTGCGGCTCCGCCCCGCTCACCCCCATCCGGAGCTGCCGCACGCGGCCAACCTGCGCCGGATCGCCGAGCACCCCGGCCTCGTGCTCCGCGTGTTGGGACGTCCCGACCTGGACCGGGCGGCCACGTTGCGGCCGTTGGCCGTCGGACCGGTGCCGGAGGCGACGGCGACCCTGCGGCTGCCGGACGAGTGGAAGGGCCACGCGGACCTGGGCTATGACCGGCTGCAGGGCGAACACTTCCCTCGCGAGCCGATCGGGGAGGCGCCTGCCGACCCGCTCGCCATCGGCCCCGACCCCTTGGCGGACGCGCCCCTGTGGAGGGTGCGGCGCTTGTTGGAGACGGGCGTCGCGGGCGGCCGCCGTGCCGTGGCGGAGGCGGGCCGCGGTACGGACACCTCCTCACTGGTCACCCGCCTCACCCGGGCGGGCCTCGGCGGCGCGGCACACCTCGCACAGGCCCTCACCACGGAGGCGGGCCGCCGCCCCCGAGACCCCTTCGGCCGCCTGACCGACCCTTCGGCCGACGCGTACGCCCGCGCCTGGCTCGCCGCGGCGGTCCATCTGTCGGCCGCGGAGAGAACGCTGGTGGCCGCGTCGTGGTCCTGACCACCGCAGGGCCCGAGGGCGCGGACGGTCCGTCAGGAGGCGCCGAACGACAGGCCGTCCTCGGCCGTGCGCAGGACGACGGCGCGGTCGGCCACGGGGATCGTGCAGCCCTCGGTCGAGCTGCAGCTCGCATAGCCGATGAGGACCTTCGCCTCGCCCGGGGCGGTCGCCCGGATCGGCAGGGTGACCGTGACGGGGCCGTCGGGGTAGACGGGCACGGCGCTGCGAACGCCGGGCACCTTGATGGTCTTGACGGGCTTGTCCACCGTCATCGCACCGGCGGTGGCGAGCGAGCCGGCGGGGCGGACCGCGGTGGGCCGCCCGACGCCTTCGATGCCCTGGGCGGGGAGCGCGGTGCTGTAGAGGTGGAACCCGGCGTCGTCGGGGGTGAACGTGGCGACCAGGGTGCCCGTGGAGGACGTCCAGCCGGCCACGCTCAGCCGAACGGTCACGCCGTTCTCGTGGAACTCCGTCGCCGCGCCCGGGGGCTGCGACTCGGCCTGCTGTCCGCAGGCGGTCAGCGCCGTGGCCGCGAGCAGCGCGGCTGCGGCGCGGGCGAGGCGTGTGCGCAGGGCGCGGGGGAGACGCGGAGCAGGGTGCCGGGTGGTCATCAGGCCCACTTCTTCAGGAACACGCCGAGGCCGGCGTCGGTCAGGTCGGGGTTGCCGGTCGAGTACGTCTCGGTCAGGAGCCTGCCCTTGCCGTCGAGGACGACGAGGACGGGCATCTTGTACGCGCCTTCGCCGGAGCAGTAGCTGCTCAGAAGGCTGAAGGCGGCGGAGTCGTCGCCGCCGATGTCCACCTTGACCACGTGGTACGAGGCGTCGAGCAGCGCGCCGACGTCCTTCGTGGCGAAGACCTCGTCGGCGGCCTTGCAGTTGCCGCACCAGTTGGCGCCGAAGTCGATCAGCACCTTCTTGCCGTCGGCCCTGGCCGCGGCGACAGCGGCCTTGACCGCCGCTCGGGCGTCGCCCCCGGTCGGGTAGCCGGTCCTGAAACCCGAGGAACCGGCGGCGGAAGCGCTCTTCTGCGCGACCGGCTTGGCCCGCATCGCCGGCTCGGCGCGCTTGCCCGGCTTCGCGGCGGCCGTCGTCGTGGCCGGGCGCGGCACGGCCTTGGCCGCCGCCGTGTGCTTGGCCACCGGCGCGGAAGGGCCGGAGCTCGGGCGGGACGGCGGAGCGGCCGATGCCGTGGCGACGGGGGAGGCGGTCGCGGTCGGCGCCTCCATGGGCTCCATGTCGCTGATGCCCTGGTCGGTGGGCGCGTCCGGGGCCGAGGCCACGGACAGGCTCTGCGAGGCGTCGCTCCGCGGTCCGCCACAGGCCGTGGCGACGGCAGCGGCGGCGACCGTGAAGGTGACGGCGGAGGCGCGGACGAGGCCCTGGAGGCCCGCGGAGCGTTGTTTGCGCCGATGTGCGGCCATGGCGAATCAACCCCTTCTGATCGGTGAGATCTCCGGGGCCGGGGAGCGGCCGGTGCCGGAGCGGGCCAGTGATCGACCTGACCGACCGTGAGCCTAGGGGCCGAAAACGCCTCCAGGACCGTCCTCATGCCGCCCATCAGGCAGGCTTAAGGTGCTGATCATGTTCGCGCCCTGGGGACCGCCACCGGAACCCGTGACGCGCACGGTACGCGTCCGTTTGCTCACCCTCGGCTCCGGCCTCACCTTTGCCGGCCCACAGCGTCGGGTGCGACGGCGGCACCGATGCGCACGACCGGCGGGCCCGGCCTGACGGGCGTCCTCAGTCGAGGACGTGCCGGAGGTAGGACCGCGGGTCGGCGAGGTAGCGGCGCCAGTGGTCGACCAGGGCCAGCCGGTCCCACGTGGTCCGGCGCAGCCCGTGCTCTCCGACCTCGATGATGTCCGCGCCGGGCAGTGCGGTCAGCAGCGGTGAGTGGGTCGCGCAGACCACCTGCCCGCCGCTCTTCACCAGCCGGTCGATGTGCCCGAGCAGCTCCAGGCAGGACGTGAACGAGAGCGCGGCCTCGGGCTCGTCCAGCACGTACAGCCCGGCCTGGTGGAACGTGCCGCGGAAGGCGGCGAGGAAGCCCTCCCCGTGGCTGACCTCGTCCGGCGTGAACCCTTCCCGGTCCAGGGCGTCCAGCGCCGTCTCGGCGCGCAGGAAGAACCCCTTCCGGGTCGCCCAGCTGCCCAGCATGGCCCGCCCACGCGGCGCCGCGTCGAAGCGGACCCTCTCGCCCAGCGGCGACTTGGGGCGGTGACTCGCGTAGCGCCAGTTGTGCGAACCACCCCAGGAGTCCAGGCCGAAGCCTTCGGCGAGGGCCTCGACCAGAGTCGACTTGCCCGAGCCGTTCTCCCCGACGAGGAACGTCACCGGAGCGGTGAAGCGCACCCCGTGAGCGAGGAGATCGCGCACGCAAGGAACGGACCAGGGCCACTCGTCGTCGTTGCGCGGGCCCGTGTGTGCGTATGCGCGTTCGATAATCATGCCGCCGAGTCTCTCACCTCGCGCACGGCATCTCGACCATACCCACCCAATCCCGGCGCCCCCTGCTCTGCCCGTCCGGAGAGCCCGTGCGCCGGTCCGTGGGTCGGTCCGACACGGGGAATCAGGCCTCGGTGTACAGGGCGGCGAACTCCTCGCTCGGCGGCACGACGGTGATGACGTCGATCAGCACGCCGTCGGGGGCGGCGACGATGAAGTGCCGCTGGCCGAAGGTCTCCGTGCGCAGCGACAGCGCCTCGGGCAGGCCGGCCTCCGTCACGAGCCGGTGGTGTTCGGCGTCCACGTCGTCCACCTCGAAGTTCAGCAGCAAGCCGCCACGGAGCGCGACCCGGTGGTCCTCGGGGACGGTCGGGTGGGTGTGGTCGAGGAGGGCCAGTTCGTAGTGCGGGGCGTCGGGGCGGCGCAGGCTGACGTACCAGTCCGCCTCGAAGGTCACCTCGAACCCGAGATGGCGCGTGTAGAACTCGCGCGAGGCGGCGACGTCGCGGGTGGCGAGCACCGGGTAGAAGCCACCGAGCTCGGCCGTGGGGGTGGTCGCGCGTGCGTTCGCCATGACGGAGGCCCTCCGGATCCATTTCGCATACCCCGGGTATGCAAATCATGGCGCTAGCATACCCCCGGTATGTGAAAAGGAAAGGGCGGTGTTCGCGATGGCGGTGAACAGGGCGGAGCAGCGGGCGGCCACGCGGCGGGCGCTGCTGACCGAGGGGCGGCGCCGGTTCGCCGCCGACGGGTACCACCACGTGGTGCTGGCCGAGGTGGCGCGCGCCGCGGGGGTCACCAAGGGGGCTGCCTACCACCACTTCGACAGCAAGGCGGGACTCTTCCGGGCCGTCGTCGCCGAGGTCCAGCAGGAACTGGGGGAGCGGGTCGCGGCCACGGCCGAGCGGTACGACGACCTCTGGGAGCAACTACGGGCCGGCTCCCGGGCCTTCCTGGCCGCGGGAACCGACCCCGCGGTCCGGCGGATCCTGCTGGTCGACGCACCGACCGTCCTGGGCTGGGACGAATGGCGGGCCCTGGACGAGGAGTCCTCGGCCCGGCACCTCGCCGAAGCGCTGGCGGCGCTCGCCTCGGCCGGAATCATCGCCGATCAGCCGGTGGAGCCCCTGGCCCGCCTGCTCTCCGGAGCGATGAACGAGGGCGCGCTCTGGATCGCGCGGGGCGGGGACCCGCAGGCCGCGGAGCAGGCGCTCGACCGGCTCCTGGCCGGGCTGCGCGTCGCGACCTGACGCCCCCGCGGCGACGGATCGGCTGGTGGCGGGCGCGTCGGGAGCGGGGTTCTGGTCGTCGGCGGTCGGTCCGGCCGGCGGGAAGGGACGCAGCCGCTCGCCGAGAGATCGGTCAGGAATCGAGAAGCGGGCCACCTCGGGGCGCGTCTAGCCTGCTCGACATGGACATCACCATTCACACGACCGCCCTCCCGCACGACGACCCGGACGCGTCGCTCGCCTTCTACCGCGACGTCCTCGGCTTCGAGGTCCGCAGCGATGTCGGGCAGGGCAAGATGCGGTGGATCACGGTCGGCCCGGCCGGTCAGCCCGGAACGTCGATCCTCCTGGCGCCGCCCGCCGCCGATCCCGGCATCACCGAGGACGAACGCCGCACCATCACCGAGATGATGGCCAAGGGCACCTACGGCTGGATCCTGCTGGCCACGCCTGACCTCGACGCCGTGTTCGAGAAGGTCCAGGCCGGCGACACCGAGGTCGTCCAGGAGCCCACGGAGCAGCCGTACGGCGTCCGCGACTGCGCGTTCCGCGACCCCGCGGGCAACCTGGTCCGCATCCAGGAACTGAGCTGAACCGAGCCCGGCCCGTCTGACTTCAGTCCGCCGGAGCTCCGTGCCGCAGCGGCACGGAGCGTCCACCCGGGGATGCCTGCGGGGCGGGCGCTCCCGGGCGCCGCGGGCAGCCGATGACGCGCATGCCGATGCAACCGGAAGACGAATGACAGAGAGGGGAAAGCTCTCATGTGCAAGCCGGAATGGCGGCGTGCGCGCGTCCAGGCACAGCGCCTGGTCGATCTCGCGCGGTTGCGCCGCGTCCGCGACCGGATCGACAGGGAGTACGCGCGACCGCTCGACGTGGAAGCGCTCGCCCGCGATGCGAACATGCCCGCCGGGCATCTGAGCCGGCAGTTCCGGGCCGCGTACGGCGAGTCCCCGTACGCGTACCTGATGACGCGTCGCGTCGAGCGGGCGGCGGCCCTGCTGCGGCGGGGCGACCTCGGTGTCACCGAGGTCTGCTTCGTGGTCGGCTGCGCGTCGCCGGGCACGTTCACCACTCGTTTCACCGAGCTGGTCGGCATGTCGCCCGGGGCCTTCCGGCGCCAGGCGGCGGGGGCGGCGATCGTGCTGGAAGGGATGCCGGCGTGCGTGGCGAAGGCGGTCTCCAGACTGGTCAGGATTCGAGAAGCGCGGGCGGTGGGCCGGGCCCTAGCGTGAGGGACATGGCAACCACCCCTTCCTCAGTGTCCCTCGTGTCCCTCTTCTGCGTCGCCCTCGAGGTGGCCGACCTGGACGCCGCCCACCGCTTCTACACGGCCTTCGGCGTGGCCGGCCGTCTGCAGCTGCGGGCCTCGCAGGCGCCGACCAGCGGCTTCCGGGGTTTCGCCCTGGCGCTGACGGTGTCGGGGCCCTCCACCGTCGACGCGTTCGTCGAGGCGGCGGTGGCCGCCGGTGCGACGGTCGTGAAGCCCGCGGCGAAGTCGCTGTGGGGCTACGGCGGTGTCGTGCAGGCCCCGGACGGCACGATCTGGAAGCTGGCGACCTCGGCGAAGAAGGACGACGGCGTGGCCACCCGGGAGATCGACGAGATGGTCCTGCTGCTGGGTGTCGAGGACGTGAAGGCGACCCGGGAGTTCTACGTCGGCCGGGGGCTGAGCGTGGCGAAGAGCTTCGGCGGCAAGTACGCGGAGTTCACGGCCGCAGCGTCCAGCCCGGTGAAGCTGGCGCTGTACAAGCACCGGGGCCTGGCCAAGGAGGTCGGCGTCCCGGTCGAGGGCGGCGGCTCGCACCGCATCGTCCTGGGCGGCACCGGCGCCTCCTTCACCGACCCCGACGGATTCGTCTGGGAGACCGCCGCCTCCCTCGCGGCCACGCCGTCCTGACCCGGCGGCGCCGCCCCACCCACCACCGGCCGACCGGCGCGCCCGCGCCGACGGGACGGCCGGGCCGCGGCGGCCCGGACGTCCGCCGCGTACCCATCACATCCACAGCGCAAGGAGCACGTCATGAAGGCACACGTCAGCTCGATCCTCCTCGGTGTCCGGGACCTGGACCGCGCCAAGCAGTTCTACACCGAGGGCCTCGGCTGGAAGATCGAGAACGACTACGGCGTCTCCGTGTTCTTCGAGTCGGACGGCGCCTCGCCGGTCGGCTTCTACAGCCGCGAGGGCCTCGCCGGCCAGGTCGGCACGGATCCCGAAGGCAGCGGCTTCAGCGGACTGGTGCTCACCTACGTCGTCCGCAGCGAGGCACGGGTCGAGGAGATCATGGCCGAGGCGCACAAGGCCGGTGCCACGATCCTCAAGCCCGCCGGCGCTCTGCCGTGGGGCGGGTACGGCGGCACCTTCGCCGACCCGGAAGGCTACGTCTGGAGCCTCGGCTACAGCGACTCGGGACCCGACCAGCCCTACGCCGAGTAGCCGCGACGCGGCGGACCCGGATGGCGGGCCGTCCGCATCGGCATCCGTATCCGCATCCGCATCCGCCGTGTAGCAGTCAGAACGACAGGAGAAGACCATGAAGTTCAGGTCCCAGGTCGAGCCGCCCGAGCCCATGCGGGGCCTGGAGGTCCCGCCCGAGGTGGTGGCGGCGCTCGGCGGCGGCGCGCGGCCGCCGGTGACGATCACGGTCAACGGGCATTCCTGGAAGAGCCGGGTCGCCATCCTGCGCGGCCGCCACCTGCTCGGCCTCAGCATCGCCAACCGCCGGGCCGCGGGCGTCGAGATCGGCGAGGAGGTCGAGGTCGAGCTGGAGCTCGACACCGAGCCGCGCGTCGTCGCCGAGCCCCCGGACTTCGCCCGAGCCCTGGACGACGATCCGCTCGCCCGCGCCGCGTACGACGACCTCACCCAGAGCCGCAAGCGCGAGCACGTACGCGCCGTCGAGAGCGCGAAGAAGCCCGAGACGCGCCGGCGGCGCATCGAGAAGGTCATCGCCACCCTGCGGGGCTGAACCCCGAACACGCGAAGTCTCCGCTCCGCCGGCACCGCATGCGCCGCGCGGAGGCCTCATCCTGCCCGACCACCCCTGGGGAACACGTATGTCCAAGCGACTCATGACCGTCCTGTACTGGTTCCTGGCCCTCGAGTTCGCGCTGGGTGCCGTGACCAAGTGCTGGCCGGGAGACACGATCTTCAGCTCGGCCTACTCCACGAAGTTCGAGGAGTGGGGATACCCGTCCTGGATGCGCTTCGTGGTCGGCGCGCTGGAGGGCGCAGCCGCCGTCCTGCTCGTGATCCCGGACAAGCGGACCCGCTTCCTGGGCGCCACCACGCTGATGTTCGTGCTCACCGGCGCGGTCACCACCCACATCGTCCACCACGACCCGACGGTGGAGAGCTGGGCCGCACCGACCCACCTCCTCGTCATGGGCATCCTCGCGCTGGCCAACTGGCCCGCCGACTGGCGAGACCTCGTACGGAGCTCCCACGCCGCCCCGACGGCCCGAACCCCGCGTCCCTCCGAGGAAAGGGCGAGGGCGCACCAGTGTGGAGGGACTCCCTGACCTTCACCGACCCGTCCCGAAGGGACCGGCCGCTCAGTCGGCCCAGCCTTCGGTGTTCGCGTACGACTCGTAGGAGTACCGCGTGCGGCGGTCCCACTCCTCGCCGGTGATGCTTCTGTACGCCCGGTCCGGTGCGGAGAGCAGGCTCTCGGCCCAGACGAGGTCGGTGGCGTACGGCGTGAAGGCCGCGGCGTCTCTGAGGACCTCGTCGAACTCGGTGCGGCCGGCCGCGACGACCGCGGCACGTGTGTAGAGAAACGCGTCCGCGCTCAGGTCGTGTCCGTACTCTGTGCGGTCCAGCTGGTAGAGCGCCCATGAGAGTTGTTCGGCGAAGCCGATGACCAGCGACAAGGGTGACCGCGCGAGCCGCTCGGTCAGGGTGTCCGCAAGGAGGTCGGCGTCCGGGTCGGGTTCCGTTGGTCTGCAGTCTTCGATGAGCTGCCAGAAGGCGTCTTCGTTCATACGGGCGAGGATGCCGCAGGGGTCTGACAGTCCCGCAGGTCGTGGCTGCGGAGCAGAGGATCAGCCTGTGGACGCCTGGCGGAGGCCGAGGATGTCAGTGGTGGCTGTCAGTCTGGGCCTGTGCTGATCGACGGATACGAAGACGCCCCTCTGACGACTCGGGAGGACCTGCTGTCGCTGCCCGGGTTCTGGCCCGCCTACCTGCTGTGGCTCTGCCGGACCGGGGACGAGGAACCGCGGCCGGGGTGGTTCGGCGCCGACGAGGCGGACACGGACGCGGCGATCGAGGCGCTGACCGACGGGGAGCGGTGGCCGGTCTTCCGGATACCGTTCGGCGCCGGTCACTCCGTGGTCGTCGTGGGCCGCAACCTCGCCGATGACACGGGCACCGACTACTTCGTGACCCACGGGGAGTGGGAGCGCCACGGGCACCTCGCGAGCGTCGACGGGCACCACGCCGGCCCGGGACTCGCGTGGCGGGAGCTCGTGCACATCGCCGCCACCCCCGACCTGGATGCCCCGGGCGTCCATACGCATCACGCCCGCCTGCTGCTCCTCCTGCCCGTACTCGGTGACGCCGACCTTCCGCCCGAGGCGGCCTGGCTGGTCGCGGACGCGCTGCTCCAGGCAGGCGTCGGCGACGACGAGGCGCCCGGGCTGGCGGAGGCGCTTCTGGAGGAGCACCCGCTGTGGGAGTCACCCGAATGGACGCTGGCCGGTGCGTCCCCGCTCTCGGGCGGCGAGGATCCGTTCCCCGGCATCCTGTACTGCGACGACCCCCACAGCCCGCGGTGCGACACGCGACTCGCCCGAGGCATCACGCGCGACCAGAGCGCCCGGCTGGCCCGAGCGCTGGGGACGTGGCCCGCCGTGTGGGGCGAGGGGCACAATGGGCCGGGGCTCGTCGGCTAGGAGGCGATGTGGACGGCTGCCTGCACGAAGGCTGTGGCCCGGCTCAGGGTCTCGCCCCGGACGATCACGTGTTCGTGTCCAAGCGCGTGTTCCGCGGGCGGCCGGTCATGCGTGTGCATCTCGACGAGGACGGGGACTGGCAGGCGTTCTCGGGCGCCGAACCGCGCTGGGTCGGACGGCCGAGGCTGATCCACGCGTCCCACTTGCTGGAACGCGATCCGTCGCTGGCCAGCCTGCCCGCCCTGCCCCTGGGCCATCTGGCGACCCGGGACGAGGTTTCCGGAACGGAATGGCAGATCTTCCGGGAGTGACGCGGGGCCGGCACCGCCTCCGACCCGTCGCGGTGCGCCGGGCGGACGAGACCGCGCCCGCCGGGACACACCTGCCTCGCGAGCTTGTGGTGGTGAGGCCTGCGCGCCGAGGGAGGACGTCGGCCCGGCGGGCCGCTGGTCAGCTCGTTTCGTACGCGTCGGGCAACAGCTTCGTGAGCTCGCCGGTGATCGCGGCGCGCAGTTCGTCATGTCGTGCGTCCAGCCGGTGGACCGGGTCTGTTCGCTCGCTCCCGTAGCGCCAGACGGGGCCGTGCCGGAGGGCCGGGGGCTCCCAGTCGTAGCGGGCGTGGACGTGGCCGTGGAGGTGCTCCCAAGAGTTGCCCAGCACTTCGTAGTTGAGGCGGCGGAAGTCCGAGTCGTGCCGTCGGCAGGCTGCCTCGACGGCTTCTCCGAGGAGGGAGAGGTCGAACAGGAAGCGGGCTCGCTCCGGTCGGGGGAGATCGGTCAGGTGATCCGCCTGGCCCGCGTACAACAGGAGGCAGTAGCCGGGGAGGTGCTGGACGTCGCCGATGACGGCCCAGCCCGTCCTCATGCGGGCCAGCACGGTGGGGTTCTCGCCCCGCTCGGCGGCACCCAAACGGTCGTTCATCCAGGTATCCACGGCCCCATGGATACCAGCCACGAAGGGGAGTTCGGGCAGCGTCGTCCGGGTCGGCTGGTACGGCCCTCCCCTGGGGGCGCTGCTCGCCGAGGGGCTCCTCGACTGGGTGGGCTTCGACATCAAGGCGCGGCCCGACTCCGACGCGTACGACACGATCACGGGCGTGCGCAACAGCGCGGGGCCCGCCAGAAGGAGCCTGGAGCTGTTGCTGGACTCCGGCACGGACTACCAGCTGCGGACCACCGTCGATCCGGCACTGATGGGAGCCGACGAGGTCGCCGCTCTCGGTTCCTGGCTGGAGGAGCAGGGGCTGCGCGGACATGTTTGGCAGACGGCGCGGGAGGGGTGAAGGACGCCCTCCCCGGGGCATCGTCGGTCGGTGCGGACCGGGTTCAACTCCTCGCGCGCGCCAGCAAGGTGCGGGCGAGGGCGACGTGGCGGTGGGTGGGTTCGAGGACCGTGTGCGCGTCGTGGAGGATGCGGGACAGTTCCGCGGCCGCCTCGGCTTCGTGGTTGGCGGCCAGTAGCGCCTGGGCGCGCTGGACGCGGCTGTGCATGACGTGGGGGTGTTCCTCGCCCAGGAGCCGGCTGCGTTCGGCCACGAGCCGGGTGAACTCGGCGATCGCCTCGTCCGTGCGGCCCGCGCGGGCGGCGAAGGCCGCCTGGGTGCTGCGTATGGCGAGGGTGTGCGCGTCCTGGGCGCCCAGGACGCGTTCGGCATCCGCGAGGAGCAGGCGCAGCTGTCGTTCGCTGTCCGGCAGGCCGTCGGCAGGGTCGCCCGTGAGGCTGGAGAACCAGATGAGGCTGCGCCGTGCGGCCAGCACCTGGGGGTGATCGGTGCCCTCGAGCCGGACGCGGTCCTCAAGGAGCCGTTGCAGCCGGCGGACGGCCGTGGTCGTGTCGCCCGCCTCGCCGGCGAAGTACGCCTGCTGGTGCCGGGCCGCCAGCGTGTCGGGGTGATCGGCTCCCAGGGCCGCGGTGGTGTCGGCCACCAGGCGGGTGAAGGCGGCGGCGGCGCGCTCCGGTTCGCCCGCCTCGCCCACGAAGAACGCCCACTGGTGCACGGCGGCCAGCGTCTCGGGGTGCCCGGGGCCGAGGTCGGACCGTCGGCGCAGGACGATGTCGTGGAGCGCCGTCGCGGCCTGCCGCGGCCGCCCCCGGTCGCCCACCACGATCGCCAGCATGAAGTCCGCGCCCGCCGTCCCGCCCTCGCGGGCCCGCTCCAGAGCCGCGGCAGCTCGCGGCAGCCGTCCCGCCTGATGGGCCACGAGCCCCATGTCGTACGCGTCGGCCGGCTCCGCCCGGGCGAGCAGCGAGTCCCAGAGGTGGTCCGGTACGGCAGGCAGGTCCGGGGCGGTCAGGAGGTAGTCGAAGGCGGTGTACCCCTGGCTGTAGTTCCCCATCAGCAGCCCGCTCGTGGCGTAGGCGGCCCTGCACGCCCACAGCATCGCCTCGTCGAAGGGCTCGGGCTGGAGGTCGGGCCCGCCGCGTTCGGCCAGGTAGGGGAGGTGCAGCTCCAGGAGCCAGTCGCGGCTCGCCGGCCGGCGCAGCCCCGAGCGGCGGCAGTCCACCGCCGCGGCGACGATGGCCGCGCCGCGGGGATTGGCGCCGGGCGCCCAGGCGTTCCGCCACGCCGCGAGCAGCTCGGGGCCGGCGGCCATGATCTCCGCGAGGCCGAACCGGTCGCAGCTGTCCAGCGCGAGGTCGATCCGGGGATCCCCTCGGTGGGCCGCCGCGCGCTGCTGCTCCGCGGTCGACCAGCGGCGTTCCAGGCGGACCTGCACGGCCGAGGCCAGGACATCGCGCTGCACCCGCCAGGCGTCCCGGTCCGATCCGGTCAGCCGGCTCTCCTCGCGGGCGTCGTAGCGGCGGAACTCCTGCGACCGCATCGTCGCCAGGACGGCGACGCGGCCCGGTCTGCGCTCCAGGAGACCGTTCAGCAGGGCGCTGGTCACCCCGTCGGCCCCCAGGTAGTTCTCGAGGTCGTCCAGCCACAACACGGCGCGGCGGGCACGCCGGACCGCCTCCGCCGCCGCGGCGAGCCCGCCTCGGTCCAGGGGGCGCACGAACACGTGCCGCGGAAAGGACGACCGGACCACCTCGTACGCGAGCCGGGTCTTGCCGGCGGTCGACTCGCCCACGACGAGCACGAAGCCGCCGCCCCGCAGGGCCTGACGCAGCAGCGGCTCGGCGTCGCGCCGCACGTACGGCGGTGCACCGCGATGGCCGGCGTGCTCCTCCGCCGGATGGACGCCGGCCAGTTCGGGACGGCTCAGCTGCTCGACCCTGGGCAGACGCCCTGCCGGCGTCCGCAGCAGCACGCCGGCGGACGTGGCGGTGCGCTGGGGTTGAAGACGTTCCGCGAGCAAGGTGTACAGCGTCGTACTGGCCGCGCCGATGCCCGTCGCCAGAGGCCCGGAGGTCCACATGGCGGCCAGCCCCAGGGCCGTGGCGCCCACGCCCACCGCCGTCAGGTACCTCCACCAGCCCGGCGACGCCGGCCGAGCGGCGTCGCGTCGGAGAAACAGTGACACGCTGCCCCCATCGCGTGACGTGGGCTCCCATTTTCATCACGGGGCTCATCGCTGTCGAGGGCCTGTGAGAGCCGAGCCGAGGGGCTGGGGGCACGGAACGGATCGCGGTGGTGCCCGGTCTCCGGTGCCCGGCCTCCGGTGTCGGTGCCCGGTGGTGCTGCGCCGACCGCCTGAGTCCGAGAGGGGTGGCCGAGGCCGGGAGAAAAGTGGTGGCGGGCGGGACGGGAGTGGCGGCAGGGTGGACAGGGAGGACATGTGGCATGAAAGGCGGATCGCGCTCGTGGCGTTCACGACTCCCCGTTCGGCGGCAGGACTCTCGGTGCGGGCGTACCACCCCGGAGACGAGGCGGCGGTGCTCGGCCTGGTGGGCGCCGATCGCTTGCCCGGCCAGCCGCCGGCCACGCCGGGATGCTGGCCGAGGCGCTGGCGGGCCGCTCACCGGTCGACGGCGGATGGTGGGACGAGCTTGAGGCGCCCGTCACGGAGGTGATCTGTGACGCGACGGACCAGGTGCTCGGCGCCGTCTCGTACGCAAGGCGCCCTTCGGACCAGTCCGGGTTCATCCTGTGGCTGCACTGCCGAGAGGACGAGGGCCTGGCCGAGGCCCTGATCTCCCGGGCGCTCCACCGGCTCGGCACGGGCACGGTGCACGCCTTCGAGTTCGCCTCCGCCCTCACCCTCGGGCTGGAGGGCCTGCCGGCCCGCCACCGCCCCGCGACGCTCAAGGCCCTCGAAGCCGCTGGGTTCACCGGTCGCGACTCGTGGCGCTACATGCGCGCGGACCTGCCGGTCGCGGGACTCCCGCGCGCCGAGCGCTGCACCGTGGAGGAGTGCGAGGACCCTCCGGGCCGGCGACTGGAGGTCCGTGACGGCGCGGAACTCCTCGCGGAGGCCACCATCGGCCGCCCCGTCGACGGCGTCGGAGTGCTGTGGTGGATCGGCGTGGCCCAGGCCGCCCGCGGGCGAGGCACGGGCCTGGCGCTGCTCGGCTCGGCCCTCGACGAGCTGGCCGGGATCGGTGCCCGCGAGGTGATCCTCTACGTCGACGACGACGCCCCGCCCGGCGACACCGAACGCGACCGCACCGCTGCCAACGGCCTGTACGACCGGGCCGGTTTCACCGAGGTCGACCGGCTGCACTGCTTCACCCGCGGTTCGTAGCCGCTTGAGGCCATCGGGGGGAGCGGCTGAACGTGTTCCTCACGCCGGGCGGTCCCGTGGAGGGGATGTCGCCCCTCGGACGGCGGACGGCGGACGGCGGACGGCGGCGGAGGCCCTGGGGGCCTGGGAGCCCGGGGGGACTCAGGGCCGTCACTCGCCGCTCGTCGGTCCACCCCGTGCCTTCCGGCGCTCCTCGTACCGTGCGGGCGCGTCGAGGATCCAGGACCAAGAGGGGCGGTCGTCGACGGGACCCACCTTGTCGGCGCCTTCGACGCACCTCGGATCGTCCCGCACGGCCAGCCCGAATGCGACCCAGATGCGCGTGTGCTGATCCTCGTCGTCGAGCAGACCGGCCAGTGTGTCCCCCACGGCGGGATCCGGGTTGAGGCTGTGTGCGAGCTGGTAGCCGGCGGCCTGGCGAACGGAGGTGCCGGTGTCCTGGGCCAGCACGAGGAGGGCGTTCAGCCCCTCGGGGGTGAACGTCGTCCGCCCGGACCTCTCCGAGTACACGGTGCTCAGTGTCGCGATGACCCCCGTACGCACCGAGGGAGCGGAGTGGGCGAGGAAGCGAAGCCCCAGCGGTTCGATCCTCGGATCCTCGTGTTCGCCGAGTCCGTGCAGGACCGCGGTGAGGACGTCCGGGTGTTCCTCTTGCGCGGCCCAGTCGAGGAACAGTTCAAGGGCGCGTCGTTCGAAAGGGCTTGGGGCGTCTGACGTGACGTCCCCGAGGTAGAGGCGGTTCAGCACCTCCGCGCCGAAGCGGCGGTACAGGGGATCGGGATGAGCCCGCAGCCTCCCAGGTCTCCACGTCCTGCCTCTCGGCCACGGTACAGATGATCTCCCACCAGGCGGCATGGTCCATGTCGGGGTATTCGAGGGCGCACGCGCGGGCGACCGCGCCCTTCTCGTGCCACTGCCGGGCCCGTTCCAACAGGTGCACGCGGGCCGCTTCATCGAGCCGCGCCGCGTCGCCGAGCAGGCAGTACGCGAGACCGACGGAGCCGCTGTCGATGGCCCGCAGTCGGGGCGTGGTTCCGTCGGCCAACCGGTGGTCCGGGTCCGCGCCCCGGTGAATCAGGTTGGAGGCGATCGCCGAGTCGAAGGCCGACACGGCCAGGGAGAGTGCGGGGTTGCCCCGCTCGCTCGCCGCGCCCGTGGCCGGAGCCGAACATCGTGGCCTCCGTTGACGGCTCGTTGCCGCGGGCCGTCGCATCGTAGCCCCGTCCTGCGGGGAGCCCACTGGCTGAAGGGGACGCCCCGCCTCCGCTCCGCCCCAGAACGAGCCTTCCGCCGCCGCACAGCCGGACGCGCCGAGGCCTCCCAGGACTGACGCGAGGGCGCGCGCACTCCGCCCCCTTCGCTTGGCTCCCGGCTTCTTGGCCGGGGCTTACGCACGTTCCCGGCCCCCCCGCCGGCCCGCAGCCCTTCCGCCTGCAGACATAAGGGCGACATAAAAGTCTCATGGGCGGCGGGACCCGAATTGCGGCAGGCTCGGTGCTCCGGGGCCTGCCGCGGGAGCGGGAGAAGGAGTCGAAGGGGTGGCGAGGGTGACAGAGGCGAATGTGCGGGCGAACGAGACCACGGTGCCGGTGCTGCCGTGCGTGTCGGTGGAGGAGACGCTTGAGTTCTACCAGGCGCTCGGGTTCGAGGCCACGTACAAGCAGACGCGGCCCTACGTCTACCTGGTGCTGGAGTGGTCCGGCTTCGCGCTGCACTTCGGGATGCCTCCGAAGAACGTCGACCCGAGCCAGGAGGACGCCGGCGCCTGCCTCGTCCTGGTCGACGAGGTCGCGCCGTACCACGCGGAGTTCACCCGCGCGATGCGCGCCGCCTACGGAAAGGTCCTGGCCAAGGGCAGGCCGCGGATCACCCGGTTCCGGCCCGGGGCGAGCCGGTTCACCCTGGTCGACCCGTCCGGGAACTCGATCATCTTCATCCAGAGGGACGAGCCCGCGGAGCTGGAGTACGGCGGGTCGAAAACCCTCGCGGGCCTGGCCAAGGCCCTCGACAACGCCCGCATCCTCAGCGAGTTCAAGAACGACGACCGCACGGCCCTCAAGGTCCTCATCACGGCCCTGCGCAGGCACGGGGACACCGCCCCACCCCTCGACGTGGCCCGGACGCTCGCCACCCTGATCGAGCTCGCGAGTGCCCTGGAGGAGACCGAAGGCCTTGAGGAGTGGCGTCGCCGCCTGAACTCCCTGGAGCTCACCGACGCGCAACGCCACCAGGCCACCGAGGGGCTCGGCGAGGCCGACGCGCTTCACCTGTGGCGCACCGAACCGGCCCCGAAGACAGGGCCGGGGGAGACGCCGACGTCCTGACGGTCGACCGGCGGTTCCGCGGCCCGCCACGGCCGCGGAACCGCCCTCGCCGTCCGCCCCGTGCCGCGTGGGCGAGCCTGCCGTCGGGTTGCTGACGGAGCTGCGGGCGGGATCGTATGGGTTCTCCAGCCCGCACCTCGGCGTCGCGGCGCCACCGGTCGACGAGCACGAGGCCCGGTGGAACGACGGATGACGCTGATGTCCGGGACCCGGAGGGGTACACATGAAGGCACGACAGAAGGACAGGGGCCTGCCCGATCCGGGCGCGCCGTGGAACGAGGTGGCACCAGGACTGTGGATGGGCGGCCACCACTGGAGGGATGTCAGCGGTGTGAGCCGGCCCGCAGTCGTCGGGAGCGAGTTCGACCTGGTCATCAGCCTGTTCACCCGACCCGGTCACGGCCCTGACCCAGCCGTCGAGCACCACGTCGCCGACACCCCCGACGGCCCGCTCACCGCCGCGCAGATCCACAAGGTCCAGGACCTCGCCCTCGTCGCCGCCCAGGCGGTCCGCGACGGCCGCTCCGTGCTGGTCCGGTGCAACGCCGGCTACAACCGATCCGGGCTGGTCGTGGGGCAGGCACTGATCGAGCTGGGGCAGGAGGCGGAAGCGGCGATCGGGGTCATCCGGCGGAAGCGATCTCCTTGGGCTCTGAACAATCCGGTCTTCGAGCAGTACCTCACCACCGGTCTCGGTGTCGCCCGGCTCCTCGCCGACCTCGACCCACTCACCTGACCCGGACCCGGACCCGGACCCGGAGTCGCGATCCGGGCTCATCACGCGGAGTCGAGCCCCTTCCGTGACGAGCCCGGCAGTCGGCCCTGAGTGCCGACTCCACGCTCACACCCTCACGAACCGGCCGATCGGTGTGGTGGACAGGGCCAGAACCTCAACCGTCCTCGGCCCCGCCCGTGCGTGTCGTGCGCTCTCAGGACCCGGTCGGCCGGACCTTGGCCGTCATGGCGTCGACGAGGCGCTTCAGGCCGTCCGGCTGGAGGCCGAGGAACAGGTTCGGCTCGATCAGTTCCAGCTCCATCACCACGGGCTTCCTGGTCTCGTCCAGAACCAGGTCCACCCGGGCGAACAGCGGTGACTCCGGAGTCGGGACGGCCGCCAGCGCGGCCAGCGCCGCCGAGATCTCTTCGTCGGTCGGCTGGTAGGGGATGACGTCGGGGTGCGGCACGCGGTCGTTGTCGATCACTCCGGACTCGGTCAGTACGGGGCCCTTGCGGATGGCGTGGCTGAACGTGCCCGAGATGAAGACCAGTGCCCGTTCGCCTTCCTCCACGAGTCGCAGGTACGGCTGGACCATCACGGCCCGGCCCTGGTCCAGAAGCGTCCGGACGTGCCGCTTGGCGGCGGCGTGCTGGTCGGGCTCGTAGCGTGCGGTGTCGAGCGCACCCGCGGATACCACGGGCTTGACCACCACCGCTCCGGTGCCGAGGAGTTCGGCTTCGTCGTACGGCGTGCCCGGTTCGACGAAGCGGGTGGGAACGACGGCCACCCCCTGCTCGGCAAGGTCCGACAGATAGCGCTTGTCGCTGCTCCAGCGCACCACCGGAGCGGGGTTCCACAGGCTCGTGAGGCGGTCCGTCCGGTCGGCCCAGGCCAGGTACTCGTCGACGCGTTCCGCGTAGTCCCAGGTCGACCGGATGACCGCCAGGTCGAAGCCGTCCCAGGCCACGGCCTGTGCGTCCCAGGCCACCGCGGAGGTCGTCACACCGTTCGCGCGCAACGCCTCCACGAGCAACGGGAGATCGGTGTCCCATTCCATGCCGGCCTCGCTGGTCACGATCGCGATCCTGGCAGCTGCCACGCGACTCACTCTCCCTGTCGTCCCTCGTTCAACCCTTGCAGCCTAAGACGGGATCCCGTCCGGTGACCTCGCGGGCAAGGGTGCTACGGCTGCGGAGGGTTCGGCCGGGTGCGGGGCGGCGGTCCGTGCGGCCGTTGCGTCGGCTCGCCGGCGTGGTGAGGATGACCGCATGCGGAACACCGTGATCATCGATGCCCCGTCCAACCTCGGCCTGCGCCCACCCGCCCCCGGCACCGTTCCCGGCTGCTACAAACTGGCCGGGGCGCTGCGCGAGAACGGCATCATGAGACGGCTCGGGGCGTTCGAGGGCGGGGTGGTCGTACCGCCCAGGTACGACCGCGGCGACTGGCAGGAGGGCGACGGCGTCTTCAACGCGGCCGCCCTCGCCGCGTACACGATCCGCCTGGCCGACCGGATCGAACGCCATGTCTCGGCCGGGGACTTCACACTCGTCCTCGGCGGCGACTGCTCCATCCAGCTGGGTGCCGCGCTCGCCCTGCGCCGGCTGGGCCGCTACGGTCTCGCCTCCGTCGACGCCTCTCCCGACTTCCGCAACCCCGGCAACTCGGACCGGATCGGTGCGGCCGGCGGTGAGGAGCTGGCGCTGGCGACGGGTCGGGGGCAGAGCGATCTGACCGACCTGGAGGGGCTGCGCCCCTACCTCCGGGACGAGGACGTACGCGCGCTCGGCACCCGGGACGCCTACGCGGACGACCCCGAGATCACCCAGCTCCGCGAACTGAGGGTCCCCGTCGTGACCGTGTCCGAACTCCGCGCACGGGGCGCCGGCGAGCTCGGGTCCGCGACCGCCGTCAGTCTGGAGAACACCGCCCTGGCCGGTTTCTGGGTACACCTCGACGCCGACGTGCTCGACCCCACCGTCATGCCGGCCGTCGACAGCCCCGACCCCGACGGCCTGCTGCCGGACGAGCTGGTGGCGCTGCTCCGGCCGCTCGTCCGCTCGCCGCGCTGCGTCGGGCTCAACGTCACGATCTACGACCCCGACCTCGACCCCGAGGGCACGGCCGGCGCCCTGCTCACCGACCTCGTCGTGACGGCGCTCGCCGACGGCTGACGTCACGACGAGGGGCCGGGCTCAAGGGCGTTCACCGTGCTGGAGGACGCCGCCCACGGAGAAGCAGAGGGCGCCGGTCAGCGTTCCCCAGTTGGCGATGTCCGCGTTGACCAGGCTGCCGGTGGCGGGGCGTGTGTAGGCGGCGAGGGCCGAGACCATGAACAGGACCGAGCCCAGCTGGTTCACGGCGACGATCCACCACCCGAGGCTCCACCATCCGAGGCTCCGCCGTCCGACGCACGGCCGGCCGTGGCAGATCTCCACGAACGCGAGGTGGCCGGAGATCAGGAAGAGGATGCAGCCGATCACGTCCGGGGCCCAGATCAGCCGGTTGACCTGCTGGACGGTCAGGCCCTGGAGGAACGAGTCGAGCAGGTCGACGGCGAACACCAGCGTGCCGGCGAACAGGACGAACGCGCTCAGCCAGTCGACCCGCATCGGCTCGTAGCTCCACCACCGCCACCGTCGCGCGACCAGGGCGGCCTGCCCGCCGGGCACGTGGCGCGGGGCGTTGACGACCTGGAGCAGCGAGATGTAGCCGCCCGTGTTGAAGCACAGACCGCCGGCGAAGTAGACCGAAGCACAGACGGTGGCGTCGCCGGAGCCGAACTGCGCGATGGACGCGCCGGCGGCGAAGAGGGCTCTGCCGATGACGAAGGCGGTGGCCGCGATCGCGTTGAGCCTGCGCAGCCGGGCGAGGACGGTGTCGTCGGCGCCGGCGTGCCGGGGGCCGGGCGCACCCGGTGGACGGACGGTGATCAGGCCTCGGCGCCGGGCGGTCCTGGAATCCCAGACGGCGGTGCCGCCTTCGGGCGGATGCCAGGTGAGGCGGGTGGTGAACGGTCCCGCGCCTTCGGCGCGCTGGTCGGGGTGGTCCACACGCCGACAGTAGACGGCCCGCCGGTCGTCGGCGGAGCGCAACGCCGCTGCGAGCCGAGGGCAGCGGCCCGGTCTCCGGAACGCCGGGGCCCGCGGCTCACGCGGGGGGACGCGGAGCGGCCGGCGACCGGGCGAACCCGGCGAGCGTGCGGAAGTCGTCCTCCCGCAGGCCGATCCGCGGATCGACGTGGTGCAGGAGCCCGGGGCCGCGGTGATGTGCGGTCACGTACGCCTGATCCAGCCCGCTCAGCTCGTCGTCCACCCAGGCGAAGGGGCGGCCGCGCGCGTGGTCGACCAGCGGACCGGTCTTCCAGTGCACGCCATCAGGGCGTTCTCGCAGCAGGGCGTCGCCGAAGTCCACGAAGGGAAGCTCCGGAAGGCCGAGGACCGGTGCGATCCACCGGTTGGCCTTGCCCATCCACGTGGTGGCCCAGCACAGCTCGTATCCGAGCCCGAGCAGGGTTCGCCCGTGCTCCGGATGGAGCCAGACCCGCAGGGGACGCCGCCGGGACGACAGGCTCACCTCCTCCGTCCCAGCCCCGCCGTCACGGGGCACGCGGATCGTGGTGTAGCCGTCGGGACGCCGCTCCGGCTTGGCCGCATAAGGATTGAGCGGCCCGTCTACGTCGAGGAACAGCACTGGTCGGCTCACGGTCTTCCCCCCGATCTCGCGCACTGCCGCCGGCCCTGACCATTCTCGTCCGTGGTGTGGAAAACCCCGAACCCGCCCTCGCCGCTCCGGATCTGCACGTGGTGATGTGCCGTGCGCTGTGCACCGTTACCTGTACGCCGTGCTGAGCTGCACCGTCGATGGGGAATCGAACCCCGCGTTGCTCTTCACGCACCACAGGTGGGCCGGAGAACCCGCCGGCCCTCGGGGTGTGCACGCCTCCGGAGCAACTACCTGCTCCACACCGTCCTGCTCTGCCGGACCGGTCGGTCCGGTCCGTCCGGTCGGTCCGGTCACTCCAGCAGGTCGACTTCCCAGTTCTTCCGCTGGATCCGTACGTCGACCTCGCGGATCTCCTTGGCCAGGGCGTCCGCCCGCGCTCGGAGTTCCGGGACCGGTAGCGCGGAGAGCATCAGCAGCTCGGACCGGAGCTGACGGCCGTGGCCGCGGTCTCCCGTGCCCGCTGCCGCGTCCGCCGCCGCGGTGACCACCGAATGGCGCAGCCGCAGGACGTCCCGCCGCGCGAGCGCGTCGGTGAGCGTACCGTCCGGGCCCATCTCCACCGTGGCGTTGGTCCGGTTGATCCGCCGGATCAGGGCTTCGAGGGTGTCGAGCACCTCACCGGTCTCGGCCAGCAGCTGTGCCGCGTCCTCGGAGGGCGTCTCCCCCTCCTGGTACCGCGCGTTGCCGACGACACGTGTGCGCAACTGCTCCACGCGTCGCGTCGCCTCCGCACGTTCTGCCAGCGCCTCGGCAAGCTTCACCGCCGTCGCCTCCTGCCTTCCTCCTTGAGCTCGCACAAGCATACGGGCGCAAAGGGGGCCTTCCACCAAGGCATTCCGATCCGCTGGGAGCCTCGGTGAGATCCCCGGGTACGGATGGTCGCCCGGATCCGCGCTCGGTAGATTCCCGTCATGAGTGACGACGAGGACTACCTGGAAAAGAGCCCGGCGGCCGCACGCATGGGGAAGGCCGCCGAGTACCTGGTCGCGGCCTCGTCCATCCTCGCCACGGGCGGCGAACTGAACGTCTCCACCTCGCTCGTGGACGACGAGGGCGTGGACCTCGTCTTCCACAGGCGCGGGAGCTCCGCGACCCTGGCGGTGCAGGTGAAGGCGAGGATGTCCACCGGAACGCAGGTCCGGCAGGGCAGGCTGATGGCCTTCGTGCGCTCGCAGACGTTCCAACCGCGGGCGGACCTGGACGTGTTGTTCGTCGCGGTGGACGTCGAGCGAGGGGCGATCATGACGGCCTGGCTGATACCGAGCACAGCCTTCGGGGAGATGGTGGCGGAGCCGAACAGCAAGGGACGGTACCGGTTCTCGGCGTCGATGAAGCCGGAGTCCAGGGACCGCTGGACCCCCTTCCGGCTGACGGCCGCCGAGCTCCCCAGGCGCATCCTCGCCCGGCTCGATGAGCTGGAGAGGGCCGGGGCGAGTGGCCGGTGACCCCCGGTCGGCCCGGGCCGGCGAGGACGATCCCGATCCCATCCCCGCGCGGGCCGACCCGCACGGCCGCTCCGTCCGAACGCCTTCGAGAGGAACGACATGACCGAGAGCTACGAGAGCGTCCGCCTGACGGCCGACGTGGTGACCGTCACCGAGGACGGCCGTGTCCTGCTCGTCGAGCGGGGCCGGGATCCCTTCAAGGGGCTCTGGGCGCTGCCCGGTGGTCACGTGGACGCCGGAGAGAGCAGCCAGGAGGCGGCGGCCCGGGAGCTCGGGGAGGAGACGGGCGTCCTGGTGGACCCTGCCGCCCTGTTCCAGGTCGGCGCGTGGGACGAGCCCGGTCGCGACCCGCGCGGCCGGTACGTCACCGTGGTCTACCTGGCCGTCGTCCCGGCCGACACCGAGGTCGTAGCGGGCGACGACGCGGCCAAGGCCGTCTGGTGGCCGTACGACAGCCTGCCGCCGCTGGCCTTCGACCACGGTGCGATCCTCGACGCGGTCCGGGACTCGATGCCTTCCTGACTCTCCGCAGGGCACGCGCAGGCACGGCATACCCTCGGGTTCGAGACGATCAAGGGGAGTCATGTCCGGAGAAGAGCCCTACGGGGCAGTCCTGCGTGCGCTGCGACAGCGGGCCCGTCTGACGCTGGAGGAGTTGTCCGAGGCGTCGGGGGTCAGCGTCCGGGCCATCGGCGACATGGAGCGGGGCCGCAGTCGCGTACCGCAGCGGCGTACCGTCGTGGCGCTGGCGGACGGGCTCGGGCTCGCGGAGGCCGAGCGGGAGGTCCTGCTGGCGGCGGGACGGGCCGGGCGGCCCACGCGTACGGTGGCGGCCGCGGGCGCCGCTGAGCCGCCCCGGCCCGTACGCGACTTCACCGGGCGGGCCCCGCAGCTGGCCCGCCTGAAGGCGATCGCCGGGCGGACCGGCACAGGCACCGGACCCGGATCTGGCAGCGGATCCGCCCCCAGTACTGGCACCGGGACAGGCGCCGGCCCCGGCACAGGCACCGGCACCGGTGCGTCGGTGGCGGTGATCTCCGGTCCGCCCGGGTGCGGCAAGACGACCCTGGCGCTCCAGGCGGTCGAGGAGCTGGCCGAGGACTTCCCGCAGGGCCGCTTCATGGTGGACCTGCACGGCGTCGACGGCCCCGTCGACCCGGGGGAGGCCCTGCTCAAGCTGCTCAAGGCCCTCGGGGTGTCGGACCGCCGGCTGAGCCAGGAGGGCGCCGCCGGCCACGCGGGACTGCTGCGGGCGCTGCTGAGCGAAGGGCGCCATCTCGTCGTCCTGGACAACGCGCGCGACGAGGGACAGGTGCGCCCGTTGCTGCCCTCCGGCGGGAGCAGCCTCGTCCTCGTGACCAGCCGGCGCCCGCTGACGGGGCTGGAGGACGTCGCCCGGCTGCCGTTGGAGGAGATGGCCCGGGACGAGTCGGTCGAGCTGCTCCGCCGCATCCTCGGCGAGGAGCGGGCCGACGCGGAACCCGAGGCCGTGGCGAGGGTCGCGGAGATGTGCGGACGCCTGCCGCTCGCCCTCCGCGTGGCCGGCAACTGGCTGGACATCAGATCGGCCTGGACCGTCGACCGGCTCGCCCGCCGCCTGTCCGACGAGGAACGCCGGCTGGGCGCCCTCACCACCGACGACGTACGGGTGGAGGCTGCGTTCGAGCTGTCCTACCGGGAGCTGACGGGCGCGGCCGCCCGGATGATGCGCCTGCTGAGCCTGGTTCCGGGGCCCGACATGACCGCCGCGTACGGCGCCTGTCTGGCCGAAGCCGACGTCTTCGACGCCGAGGACGTGATGGAGGAGCTGGTCGAGGCCGGGCTGCTCCAGGCCACCTCCGGCGGTCGCTACCAACTCCACGACCTGCTCAGGCTGTTCGCCCGCGGACGCCTCGGACGCGAGGAGACGCCCGAGGAGCGGGACGCGGCGGAGGACCGGCTGCGCGGCTGGCTGCTGGAGACGGCCGTGGTCGCCGGACGCTGGTACAAGCCCAAGTACGGTGCGCCCCCGGCCTCCTGGCGTGGGCGGGAGTTCGTCCCCCCTGGAGAACGCCGAGGAGGCCAGGACCTGGCTGCAGGGCGAGGCTCCGTCCTGGCTCGCGGCCCTGCGCGCCGCCGCGCGGAAGGGCGAGCACCGGCGCGTCGTGGAGACGGGCGACGCCATGGAGTGGTTCTGCAACCTCTGGGTCTTCTGGGGCCACTGGTCCGAACTGTACGAGCTCGCGGGCCGCTCGGCCGCGGCGCTCGACGACCCCGGCATGCGCGCCTACAGCCACAACATGCACGCCTGGGCCCTCATCGTGTGCGACCACCGCTACCGGGAGGCCATCGAACAGGCCGGGAACGGGTTCGCCTGCGCGCGTCTCGCCGGCGACGTCCCGCAGCAGGCCTCCGCACTCTCGCACGCGGCCGTCGCCCACCGGAAGCTGGGCGAACTCCAGGAAGCCGTCGACAAGGCCCGCGCCTCCGTCGAGCTGTACGAGGGAGTCGGCGACCGCGAGGGCTGGCTCGGGGCCATGGTCAACCTCGGGTCCTGCCTGCGCGCCCTGGGCCTCGGCGCGGCGGCGCACACGGAGAACCTGCGCGTCATCGCGTTCCTCGACGCGCCCGACAAGGAGGTCGGCGCCCACCTGGCGGACATGGTCCGGGCCCACACCACGTACGCGCTCGGCCTCGACCACGCCGAGACGGGTGAGTGGAGCGAGGCGCTGGACCGTCACCGCGAGGCGCTGGACCGCTTCCGGACCCTCGGGATGACGCACATGCAGGCGAGCGCCCTCCTGGGCACGGGCGAGGCCCTGATCGAGCTGGGCGAGGTCGCGGAGGCCCGCCGCCACCTCGCCGAGGTCCTCGAACTCGCCGACGCGGCCGACGCCGAGATCGTCGCCGGCGCACGGAAACGGCTGGACGCCCTGCCCGCCCGCTGAGCGGCCGGCACGGCAGCGCACACCGGTGCGCTGTCGTGCCAACTCCAGGGCACGGGGAGGAAAGTCGGGTGATCGGACCGGCCGTAGCTTCGGGACGTGCCGGCCGCGAGAGCGGCGGGCACCGAACGGAACACCCCGATCCTTCCGAAGGGACCACCCCTCATGTTCGACGTCACCCAGGTGCAGGCCGCCCCGAGCGCGGACCTCCTCACGCCCGACAACGCGGTCATGCTCTTCGTGGACCACCAGCCCCAGATGTTCTTCGGCACCGGCAGCGGCGACCGGGCCGCCATCATCAACAGCACCGTCGGGCTCGCCAAGGCGGCGGAGGTCTTCGACGTGCCCGTCGTCCTGACGACCGTCGCCGCCGACACCTTCTCCGGCCCCCTGCTGCCCCAGCTGGCCGCGGTCTTCCCCAAGCACGAGATCATCGACCGCACGACCATGAACGCCTGGGAGGACGAGGCGCTCGTCGCGGCGGTCAAGGCGACCGGCCGCAAGAAGATCATCCTGTCCGGCCTGTGGACCGAGGTCTGCCTGGTGCTCCCCGCCCTCTCCGCGCTGGAGCAGGGCTACGAGGTGTACGTCGTCGCCGACGCCTCCGGCGGCGTCACCCCGGCCGCCCACGAGCACGCGCTCCAGCGCATGATCGCCGCCGGCGCCGTCCCCGTGACCTGGGTCCAGGTCCTCCTGGAACTGCAGCGCGACTGGGCCCGCCAGGAGACGTACGGACCCGTCACCGAGGTCGTCAAGGCCCACGCCGGCGCGTACGGCCTCGGGGTCGTCTACGCCCAGAGCGTCATCGGCGCGCACGCGGCCGGCTGACCGCCGTGGACACCGGCATCCTGATCCTGCGGCTGCTGGTGGGGCTGCTCATCGCCGGCCACGGCGTGCAGAAGGTCAGCCGACGCCTCGGCGGCAAGGGCCTCGAAGGCGGCGCGGCGGAGTTCCGCGCCGACGGCTTCCGGGGCGGTGCGCTCACCGCCCTGGCGGCCGGCGGGGGCCAGATCGGCTCCGGCCTGCTGCTCGCGGCCGGACTGCTGACCCCGCTCGCCGCGACCGGGGCCGTCGGCGTCATGACCGTCGCCCTCACCGTGAAGCGGCACAACGGCCTGTGGGTGCAGAACGACGGTTACGAATACCCCCTCGTCCTCATCGGAACGGCCGCCGCCCTCGCCGCCACCGGCCCCGGGGCCTGGTCCGTCGACGCCGTCCTCGGCCTCACGCCGTACCCGCTCGGGTACGCCGCCCTCGCCCTCGCCGCCGGCATCGGCAGCGGCCTGCTCACCCGGCTCGTCCTGCACCGGACGCCCCCGCCGGAGCGGCGCGCGGAGCCTCGGACGGCACCTTCCGGCGGACGGTGAGGGCCGGGCCGGGGCCGCCGGGACCCGGGACGTGGGCGTGGGCGTGGGCGTGGCGCCCTGGTTCCGGGCCTCGGCCCCGGCCGCCCGAAGACCCCGGCCTGACGGCCGGGCCGGGCCCTCTTGTGAGCAGTTCCTCCGGCGCCCTGCCACCCCGTCACTCCGCCACCCCGTCACTCCGTCACTCCGCCACCCCGTCACTCCGTCACTCCGCCACCCCGTCACTCCGTCACTCCGCCACCCCGTCACTCCGCCACCCCAGCACCCCGTCACCGATCACGTCTCTTCGTCCCCTCGAACCGCCCCCGACCAGGAGCCCCTCATGGAATCCACGATCACCGGATCGGCGCCCGCCCGACCCGGCCACGCGCCCAGCGGCGGTCAGCCGCTGCTGCACCAGAAGGGTGCCGAGGTCCAGGCGTTCGGCACGCTCAAGCAGCTGCCGATCGGCCTCGGCCACGACACCCGCATGTACGCCTGCCAGCGGCTCAACCGCGTACTCGCCGACACCCAGATGCTGTACGGCCTCTACAAGAAGCACCACTGGCTCATGCGCGGAGCCACCTTCCACTCCCTCCACCTCATGCTCGACCAGCACGCGGAGGCGCAGCTCGCCCTCGTCGACGCGCTGGCCGAGCGGGTCCAGAGCCTCGGCGGCGTCGCCGTCGGCGACCCCCGCCACGCCGCCGAGCTGACCGCCATCCCCCGGCCGCCGAACGGCGTCGAGCCGGTCCCCGTCATGCTGTCGCGGCTCCTCGACGCCCACGAGCGGATCCTCGTCGACGCGCGCGACGCCGCCGCCCGCATCTCCGCCGAGGGCGACGAGGGCAGCAACGACCTGCTCGTCTCGCAGGTCGTCCGCACCGGCGAGGCCCAGGTGTGGTTCCTGGCCGAGCACCTCGTGGACACCCCGCTGGTCCGCGGCTGACGCACATCGCCCGCCCGCCTCCCGGCCCCTCCCTGCCAAGCCCCCGCCCCGTACGTACCGTCCCCACGAAGGAGAACCCCTCATGCCGCACCCTCCGGTCCTCGAACCGGCCGCCCAGGCCTTCGCCGACGCCACCGCCCAGGCCGCCGTTCCTCTACCAGCTCCCCGTCGCCGACGGCCGCAAGGCGGTCGACGGCGTCCAGAGCGGTGACGGCGTGCCCCTGCCCGCCGTCGACGAGGAATGGGTCACCGTCCACGGCGGTCCCACCGGAGACGTACGCGTCCGGATCGTCCGTCCGCGCGGGGGTCACCGGGCCGCTTCCCGTCGTCCTCTACCTCCACGGCGCCGGCTGGGTCTTCGGCAACGCCCACACCCACGACCGGCTCGTCCGCGAGCTCGCGGTCGGCGCGGGGGCGGCGGTCGTCTTCCCCGAGTACGACCTGTCGCCCGAGGCCCGGTACCCCGTCGCCATCGAGCAGAACTACAGCGTCGCCCAGTGGGTCGCCCGCGAGGGCCACCACAAGGACCTCGACGGCACCCGCATCGCCGTCGCGGGCGACTCGGGTCGGCGGGAACATGACGGCCGCCCTCACCCTCATGGCCAAGCAGCGCGGCGACGTCCGCCTCGTCCACCAGGTGCTGTTCTACCCGGTGACCGACGCGCGCTTCGACACCGAGTCGTACGCCCTCTTCGCCGAGGGCTACTTCCTGCGCCGCGACGCCATGAAGTGGTTCTGGGACCAGTACACGACCGACGAGGCCGAGCGCGCCCAGATCACCGCCTCCCCGTTGCGCGCCACCACCGACCAGCTCACCGGGCTGCCGCCGGCGCTGGTGATCACGGCCGAGGCGGACGTCCTGCGGGACGAGGGCGAGGCGTACGCGGACAAGCTGCGCGCCGCCGGGGTGCCCGTCACGGCGCTGCGCGTCCAGGGCACCCTCCACGACTTCGTCATGCTCGACGCGCTGCGCGGGACGCGCGCCGCGGAACTCGCCATCGGCCTCGCCGCCGACGCCCTCCGCAAGGCCCTGGCGTGACCGGGGCGTCCAGGCCCGTGCCCGTGGACGGGGCGGCTCCCACTCCCGCGACCACGCCGAGGCCCGCACCCGTCCCCGTCTCCGCACCCGTCTCCGCACCCGTCCCCGTCTCCGTCCCCACGGGCCCGTACCCGAGCATGCCGGTCGCCGGCCTCGTCCCCGCCCCGCGCCAGGACCCCGGCCAGGCCGACCTGATCGTCCGCAACGCGAAGGTGTTCACGGGCGACCCGGCCCGTCCCGAGGCCCGCGCCGTGGCCATCCGGGACGGCCGGATCACGGCCCTCGGCGACGACCACGACCTCGCCCCGCTCGTCGGGCCGCGGACCAGGGTCGTCGACGCGCTGGGCCGCCGGGTCGTCCCCGGCCTGAACGACTCTCACCTGCACGTCATCCGGGGCGGCCTCAACTACGTCCTGGAGCTGCGCTGGGACGGCGTGCGCAGCCTCCGCCACGCCCTGGCCATGCTGCGCGAACAGGCCGGCCGCACGCCCAGGGGCCAGTGGATCCGCGTGGTCGGCGGGGTGGACGGCCGAGCAGTTCGCCGAGCGCCGGATGCCGACGGTCGCCGAGCTCAACGCCGCCGCCCCCGACACCCCCGTCTTCGTCCTCCACCTCTACCAGTCGGCCCTGATGAACCGGGCCGCCGTGCGGGCCGCCGGATTCACCCGCGAGACGCCCGACCCGCCGGGCGGACAGATCGTCCGGGGCCGCGACGGCGAACCGAACGGCGTGCTCCTGGCGGCGCCCGGCGCCCTCGTCCTCTACTCGACCCTCGCCAAGGCGCCGACCCTCGACGAGGCCGACAAGCGCACGTCGACCCGGCACTTCCTGCGCGAGCTCAACCGCTTCGGACTGACCTCCGCGGTC
>NZ_BAAAXG010000024.1 GCF_039535475.1 Streptomyces showdoensis
TGCACATAGTGCAAAAGGATGGGAGGAACTCAAAAAACAAACAGCACGCGAAAACCGACAGGAGCAAACAATGTCCTCTGTCGCCTGGGTGACCAAAACGGAGTGGAAGGGGGAAGGTCGAGCCTTGCGCCCCCCTTACCCCCTTTCTCAAAAAACAGGAACAACCAACACACCCCCGTAAAGGCACGACACCAGGCGGATAACCGGAGAGACCTCCGTGAGGGCGGAGTGTGCCGCAATAAGGAGGGAAGCTGGCAAAAACGAGTTGTGATCGAAAGGGACTCAAAGGCCGGAAGAGCCACAAACGAGCCACGGGACCAAACGAAAGCCACATATCCCTGATAAACTATAGACCCTCAAAAAGCGACAAAACAACAAGATAGACAAAAAAGGGAACAAAGAACAATACAACCGCCCGAACGAAACACAACGTGAGGTAGGAAGGAAGAGGAGAGACACTCACGTGTGATATCCCTTCGTTTCGTGTCGCGGCAAGAGGTGTCCTTGTGGGGCACCAATACTCACAATATCTTATTTGCGACCGGCAGGGGCGTTACTGATCACATCAACTTGTCAGGTAACCTACAGGCCTAACAAGGACATTAGATCATCAAAAGGAACATTTCGGACTCCTCGTGAGTAGGATCCGGCGGAGCGGCAGCCGGAACTGCCCTGACTCCGTCCGAGGAATCTCCTCGCCGTGGAACGATCACGCCCCGGCGGGACGAAAGGTCCACGCCGCCCAGCGTCCCGGGTGGAACTGAGCGCCGCCAGGGCCGAAAGACCAATCCAGGGGCGCGTCGGGAACGTGGTGCACCTGCGGTCGGTCGGCGACTCCTCGGATATCTCGGGGGCGTGTATCGACGCGCGGACATCGCCGCGACTCCGACCGTTCTGGACACGACTGCGTGATCCGCGACCCCCCCGCGTTCTCGGATTCTCGCCGACGTGAGAGGGGAACGAGGTCGCTGAGCACTACGACATGGGCGAGACGCCTGATGCCCACCTCGAACCTCAGGCCACCGCACGCGTTGACGGCTGCCACCACACGCTGGGCCGTAACCAACGACGGGCCGCGGAATACGCCCGCACTCACCGCTCCGCGCGCCGAACGTGCGCAGACACCACGGCGGATCAGACTGAACAGAGTGACCAGCTGACGAGACACCGGTCCCAGCCGCGCCCGCCGGCAGAAGGCTCGGCCGGCTCCCAACCAGACTGTGGGCGGGGCTGCTCGCGGCATGATTTCGCTGGTGGCGATGACCTTGGATCGACCATACCATCGTCTCCATCGCCTCTCCCGCATCCGTGGCCGAAACTGGGCGCTCTCCAGCTCGGAGCATGCAGTGGTGGTATCAACGCCTACCTGCTCGCCCTTCGCCGCGGTTCTTCCGCCCTCGAGCGGCCGGGGCCCCCCCTGGCCGACCTGTACGGGCCACGCCGCGTCGTCGTCGTCGGGACGCTCGTCCACCTCGTCCATCGACTCGGGCTCCTCTGCGGGTGCGTCCCTCGCGAAACTACGCCATTCCTGGCTCATCGCCTTCGGCCGTACCGGGGCTCGGCGCGGGCGCTGCTCTTCCCGGCGCGCTGACATGCACGCGTTGGTCCAGTCAGGCGGCAGATGGTCTTCATGTCACTTCCCCGGTCGAAGTACGGACGGCGCGAGAGCGCAGGGCGACAAGTCGGGTGTGGGGCCCTGGAACGCGCCGGCGAACCATCGCCTGGTCTTGGGTTTACCCGATCTCCGGGCGCTGTCACCGGAACACCCAGGACCCGCTCCGGGGGGCCTGGTGGGCGTGGGGGCGGGGGGTCCCTCGTGCAGCGGCAAGGCGTGACGACATTCGTGGAATCGCTCGTGGGCGCCGGGACAGGAGCCTATGTGGCCCTGCTCACGGCCACCTCCGGATTGCAGGGGGAAACACTTAATCGAGTAGGCCGATCCGCCGCTAGCTTAACGGAGCCTGCGGGGCGTAGCTTATATCTGTTCTTGGCCGGGTCGCCGATCATCGGAGCCCTTGATACCTGCCGGCCTCCCTCTTCGCTCCGCACCCAGGCGCGCAAGGGCGCCCGCGCTCGCCGCCCGCCGCTCTCGCTTCCTGCGTGCCCGCGGGACGGTACGGGGCCGGGCACAGACAAGAGAAAGCCCCTCGGCTTCCCAGCGCTGGGACCGTCCCAGGCACGCCCCACGGGAAGAAGCAAGGCTCCCGACCGAGAAAAAGTCAGGCCGCCGCGGCCTCGCGGCCCGGGCGGCTCGTGGCGATCGCGTTCGGTACGTGGCATGGAGGGCGTTGGTACGAGCGAGTCCCCTCGGGCTTCCTAGCAGGCGTGGGGGGGACGTGGGGCTGGGGGAGCCTGGGCCGCACCTGGCTGTGTCGTCGTCGTGCGGCCTGGCGAATCCTGTTACGCCTGTTTCCTCCGCGCGTCAACGCTCCCCCGCCTCCACCGTGGTCGCGGGGGCGAGCGGGACCTCCGGCCACCGCGCGTGATCGAGCCTGCCGGTTCTTCCGGGGACAAGGCGTGATCGCGGTCGGAGGCGGCGCGGGGACCCGGGTGGCGGTCTCTTTCGCCCGACTCCGTCGGGCCCTCTGCGTCGCGTCTGCGCGGTTAGCTGCTCTTGCCTGTGCTCGTCCGTCTACGGCCCAGGTTCCCTCAGCGCCTCACGCAACCAGGACGGGTCCGGCTTCTTCCTGGCTGCTACTGTGCGTTCGTTGGCGAAGTTCGCCAGGATCGCATGCGCGGTCCGCCGTGGGGCCGGCAGGGATCCTCGACAAGCGGGTGGCCAGCGGCCGCGCCGCCGGCCTGCGAAAAGCGGGGAACCGGATCACGGCTGGGGGGCGCGGCGTGGTGGGGGCGGCTTCGGGGCGTACCAACTCCATACAGGCCGTGCGGCTCAGCCTGCCCTGCTGACTGCTGGGGTGGAGCCTGGGCCCCACCCTGAGCCTCACAGCTTCGCACTAGCGGGGAGCTGCGTGGCCTTTGACCGAATCCGGCCATGCACGCCCTGGCATCACATAACCAAGCCGCGACGACTCAGGAGTCCCGACCTCCGTGCACCGTGGTCGCGGCAGGCAGGCTGTGCCACCTGCGCGCCTCCGGCACCGAGTTCCGGGCCGGCCCGGAGCTGCTCCCGGGAGACACGTCGGTCTGGACCGGGTATGCTCCCAGTGACTGGCCGGTAAGTGTCGCACCGGCTTGCTGTCACCGGTCTAATGACTGAGAGAACTGGAGCGACAGAAACAACAAAAGCTCCTTGACGGGGGGGGGAACCGCACGCGCGGACCAGGTCCGCCGACGGACTCGCAAACGAGCAGCATAACACAACACCCGACTTCCGTCCTCAGAGGCGACGACCAGCTAGCGACGCCAACCGAATAGACAAAAAAAAAACGCAAACGAACACCAAACCCAACAAAGCCGCCGACCGGCACCGGCCAGGTCGCCGAAGCCACCCGCGACGCCATGTCGGCCATCCAGATGGACTTCGCCCAGGCCAACCAGTGGGTCTTCTACGGCATGGCCGTCGCCCTCGCCCTGGGCTTCCTGTGCGCCGTCCGCCATCCGGGCGACCGCGCCACCGCCAAGGCTCCGACACCTTCGGAGTGACCGCGCGGAGGGGGCCCGGGCCGAGGGGACGACCGACGTCCCGCCCGCTCGCCCTGACGGCCCCTCCGCGGGGCGCGCCGCCAGGGTGAGCGGCGGGGTCGGCCGTGCGCCTCGGACGCCTAGGAGGCCGGGACCTCGTCGACGAACGACGTTCCGGCGCCCGCGCAGGGCGGCGACCTTCGCGGCCACCTGGGCCGGGGTGAGCACCTGGTCCTTGACGTGCAGGACGTAGTCGACGCGCTGGTCGTAGGCGCGCGCGGCCGTCGACGTCTGGCCGTTGAGGTCGATCAGCCACTGGTTGAAGTTGATCGACATCGGGCGTTCGGGCAGGTACTGGGCGCCGTGGGTGCCGAACAGCGCGCCGTCGATGTAGTACGTGACGGCGGTGTCGTCGATGGTGACGACCAGGTCGTGCCAGCCGGCGAAGCTCTGCCGGCTCTCGCTGTGCTGGTTGACGGCCTGCCAGGGGTCGGGGTTGTAGGTCTCCCAGGAGGTCGTGTAGAGGATGTTCGCCGGCTCGCCCCAGCCGCCGTTGGGCAGGTACTCGAAGTCGTACTCCGCGTAGTCGTCGGCCATCGGGGCCTTGAGGTCGTTGATGGTGAAGAACGTCTGGACGATGTGGTCGCCGTCGGGTCCGTACGTGGGCGCGTCGGAGAACTTCACGCGCGCGGCGTAGGTGCCGTTCCTGAACTTGGTGCTCTTGGTGAGGACTTCGGTGTGGGTGGTGCTGGAGCCGGTTCCGGCGCTGGAGGTCTGCAGGTTCATCACCGAGCTGCCGCCCTCGGTGGTGAACGTGACCTTGGACGGGTCCCAGGTCGCGCCCGGCACTCCGGGGCCTCCGGCGTTGGACCGGACGTTCCAGCCGTGCGCCGAGAGGGCGGGGTCGGTGGAGGAGGCGTAGCCGAAGTCGTCGAAGAGGGTGGCGCCGGACGGCCCCGGGTCGGTCGGTGTGGGCGTGGGGGTCGGGGTCGGGTCGGGGGTGTTGCCGCCGGGTGCGGTGCCCCAGAGTGTGGTGCCCGCGAGGCGGGCGGTGACCTTGGTCCAGTCGGCGTAGGAGGTCTGGGCGCCGCCGAAGGAGTAGTCGTCGCTCTGGTTCAGCGTCTGCCACGTCGACTGGTAGAAGCGCAGCTGCATGTCTCCGGTGTCCGCGCCCGCCGCGAGCGATCCCGCGGCCGGTGTGAAGCCGATCTCCAGGTAGCGGTCCGCGGTGGCGGTCGGACTGCCGAGCGTGCCGAAGGTGCCGGTGATGACGGAGCACCCCTTGACCGCCCAGGAGCAGGCGAAGCGGTACTGGGCGGTCGGCGAGTCGGCCTTGAAGTAGTAGCGGATCTTGACCTGGCTCAGGTCGACCGCGGCCGAACCGGTGTTGCGCAGCTTGAGCCAGGGCTCGCTCTGGTCGGCGGTGGCGCCGGACGCACTGGTGCGGTACTGGACGGCGAGCCCTTCACCGGCCGCGGAGGCGGAGGAGACGGGGAGGGCGGCCAGGACGCCGCTGCCCAGGAGGGCCGTCACGGCCAGGGCCGCCCGGGTACGGCGGCGGGTGGGACGAGTGCTCATGCCTGTTCCTTTCCTATCGGGAGGACTCCCGCTGCCTGCGGGAGAGTCGGGGGTCGCGCACGCGGAGCGACAGGAGGGTCGCGAACGGGGCCGCCGTCCACGCGCGCGGACGGGGGACGGACGTCACGTGCGCGGCGCGCCGTGCGGGGACGGCCGCGGCCGTGACGACGCGGCCGCGGCGTCGTACGGGAGGGGCACGGCGGCCGAGTCGACGCACGGGACCGGCACGGCGGGCGGGGTGTCGTGCGGGACGCGCAGGGCGTCCAGGCGCGCCTGATGTCCGGTCAGGCGCCGGCGGAAGTCCTGCCAGGTCCGCGACGGGCCCCACACCTGGTCGGCCAGGGCGCACAGGCGGGGGAAGGCGAGGTACTCGATGTGGTCCGGCGTCCTGACGAACTCGGTCCACACCTGCCCCTGCGCGCCGAGGACCCGCCGCGCCGGCGCCGGGTCGGGCGTCGACGGGGTGAGGTCGATGCCGTGCACGGTGCGCAGGTCGACGACGGGACCGGGCTGGGCGGGCGGTTCCAGCGGGCCGGCGGTGCGGGCGTAGTCGAAGTACGTGGCACGGTGATCGGCGTGGACGACATCGTGCCCGCGCCGTGCCGCTGCCCAGGCGTGGGCCGGTTCGCGCCAGCTCATCACCGTGCACTCGCGGGGGAGCTCGGTGCCGGTCTCGGCCCAGGCGACGGGCCGCCGGTCCGCGCGTACGACGTGCTCGGCCATCCTGGCCATGAACCATCCGTGCAGCCGGTGCGGTCCGGGCAGCCCCAGACCGCGGGCGCGGGCGCGGGCGACGGGGCTGGCCTCCCATTCGTCGGTGGGGACCTCGTCGCCGCCGATGTGGAGGTACGGGGAGGGGAACACGTCCATGACCTCGTCGAGGACCGTACGGAAGAAGTCCAGGACGTGGTCGCCGACGCCGAGGACGTTGCGGCACACGCCCCCACCGCGTCCACACCTCCAACCGCCGGCCGGGGTCGTTGCCGAGCTCGGGGTAGGCCGCGAGCGCGGCCCGCACATGACCGGGGGCGCCGATCTCCGGCAGCACCGTCACGCCGAGGCCGGCCGCGTAGGCCACGAGTTCCGAGAGTTCGGCACGGGTGTAGTGGCCGGCGTGCGGGCGGCCGTCGAAGCGGTCGCTGCCCGACGGGCCGATCATCGACTCGGAGCGGCGGCCGCCGACCTCGGTCAGCCGGGGATACGCGGCGACCGGCATCCGCCAGCCCTGGTCGTCGGTGAGGTGGAGGTGGAGCACGTTGAGCTTGTGCAGCGCCAGCAGGTCGACGTAGCGGCGCAGGTAGTCGGCGGGCTGGAAGTGGCGGGCCACGTCGAGCATGGCGCCGCGCCAGGAGTGGCGGGGGACGTCGGTGATCTCCACGCCGGGCAGTTCCCAGCGCACGGCACGCCGGGGCGCGTCGGACAGGGCCTCGTACGGGAGGAGCTGGCGCACCGTCTGGACTCCGCGCAGGAGTCCCGTCGGCCGGGCCGCTCGCAGCAGCACCCCGCCGCTGCCCACCGTCAGGCCGTACCCCTCGTCCCCGAGGCCGCTGAGGCCGGGGTCGAGCGCCAGGACGAAGGAGCCGTCGTCGGCGTGATCCAGACGCAGTCCGGTCGCGGGAGCCAGGGAGGTCCGCAGGAGCGCGGCCGCGGCCTCGGCTCCGGGGGTGACGCGCAGGCGTGTGGTGTGGTCGAGCCGGAAGCGGCCGGGACGCGGGGCCATCTTGCCGGGACGGGGGATCAGGGCGCGTTCGGGACGCGGCAGGTCCACGAGGATGCCTCTCCGGTAGCGGTGTCGCTCGTACGGGACGGTCGCGTGGCGGTGTCGCTCGTACGGGACGGGGGGGGCGGGATGGGGGAGCGGGGCGGGGAGCGGGGCGCGTGCCGGCCGGTCAGCCCTTGACCCCACCGGACGCGAGGCCCGAGGTCACATGGCGCTGCAGCACGACGAAGATGATCAGCGCGGGCAGCGCGAAGAGGGTGGCCGCCGCCATCGTGGCGCCCCAGTCCGTGCCGAAGGTGGACTGGAAGGAGGCGAGCCAGACCGGCAGGGTGCGGCTGTCCTGCTGCTTGATGATCAGGAAGTTGGCGTAGGTGAACTCGTTCCACGCGGTGATGAACCCGAACAGCGAGGTCGCCATCAGACCGGGTGCCAGGAGCGGGAAGGCCACTCTGCGGAAGGCGCCGAGCCTGGTGCACCCGTCGACCTGAGCCGCCTCCTCCAGCTCGGGCGGGATGCCGGCGATGAAGCTCCGCAGGACCACCAGCGTGAAAGGCAGCGTGATCATGAAGTAGACGAGGGTCAGGGTGGGCAGCCGGTCGAGCATGCCGGTGTCACGGGAGATGATGTAGACGGGGATGACCAGCGACTCCCACGGAGCCATCTGCGCGGTGAACACCGCCAGCATGAACTGACGCCGGCCGCGCCAGCGCATCCGGGCCACGGCGTAGGCGGCGCCGAGCGCGACGACCAGGGAGAGCAGGACGGCGCCGAGCGTCACGAGGACGCTGTTGCGCCAGAACAGCGCGAACCCCTCGGCCCGCACCGCGTGGCGGAAGTGGTCGAGCGTCCAGGTCGCGGGGACGAGGCGCGGGTCGTAGGACTGGATGTCCCGGGACGGCGTGAAGGCCGTGACCACCATCCAGTACACGGGGAGAAGGCAGATCAGGACGGTGAGCGCGGCGGCCGCCTGCAGCGGCAGGCGTCGTACCGCCCCGCGCACCGCGGCACGGCGCGGGACGGGGACCGTGACGGTCACAGGTTCTCGCCCTCCTGACGAAGGAGCTGACGGAAGTACAGGACAAGGACGCCGCTCATCAGCAGCACGGTGACGATCGAGGCGGCCGAGCCCAGGTCGTAGCGCTGGTTGGCGAGCGCGGTCTGCACGGCGTACACCGGCAGGATGGTGGTCGCGTCACCCGGCCCGCCGCGGGTCATGACCCAGATCTGGACGAACGCCTTGAACGTCCAGATGACCTCCAGCGAGATCACCAGCATGAAGATCGGCCGGATCAGCGGGAACGTCACGGAGCGGAAGACGCGGGCCGCGCCGGCGCCGTCCAGCCGCGCCGACTCGTACAGCTCTCCGGGCACGGTGGTGAGCGCCGAGTAGAGGGTGATCGCGGCGAAGGGCACGGACTGCCAGACGATCAGGACGACCACGATGGCGAACGCGGCGCCCGGGTGCGCGAACCAGGGGTACCCCTCGAAGGAGGCGAAGCCGAGGCCGGTGAGCGTCTCGTTGACGATGCCGAACTCCGAGTGGAACAGCCACTGGAAGACGGTGGTGGCGGCGACGACGGGCATCGCCCAGACGAGCACGAGCGAGCTGAGGACGATCGTCCTGCCGGTCCGCCCGAGCCGCTCGGTCATGAGCGCCACCAGCGTCGAGAGCACCATGATGGCCACCACGTTGACCGACATGAACCAGAAGGTGCGGCGCACGACCTCCCAGAACCGGGGGTCCGACAGCAGGGTGCGGTAGTTGCGCAGCCCGACGAAGTCGGCGTCCCCCAGGATGAGCTGGCGCAGCCGGAAGTCCTGGAAGGAGATGACCACGGCGCGGGCGAGCGGATAGAGCAGCAGGTAGAGCATGCTGAGGATCGCGGGCGCGATCAGGACGTACGGCCACGGGGACGCGCCCGGGCGGACCGAGGAGGCCGGGCGGACCGGGGGCCTTGGGCGGACCGGGCGGACCGGGCGGGTCGAGCGCAGCGAGCGGGCCGCCGATGCCGCCCGGGAGGACGACGCCACCTTCACGAACCGCTGTTGAGCGCGTCGCCGATGGTCTTCGACGCCTTCGCGGCCTCGGTGGCCGGGTCGCGGCCGGTGAGCACGGCCGTCATGTACTCCTTGATCGGATTCTTCGCCTCGACCGCCGCCCACTGGGGCGTGTTGGGCGTCGCGTGGCCGTTGGCGGCGCCGACCGCCATGGCCGCGGCACCCGGATCCGAGGCGACGGCACCGGCCAGGGTGGTCTTGTTCGGCACGTAGCTCATCGCGAGCGCGAGCTTCTTCTGCCAGGCGTCACCGGTGAGTTCCTTGATGAACGTCAGCGCTTCCTTCTGGTGCGCGGCGACGGCCGGCACCACCAGGTCGGAGCCGCCGGTGAAGACGGCACCGGGAGTGTCCGCGCTCTTGCCGGGGATGGGGAAGAAGCCCAACTTCCCCTTGAGAGAGGGGTTCTTCTCCTCCACCACCTTGGCGCCGCCGGGAGCGGCGATGATCTGCGCGATCTCCCCCTTGGCCATCACTTCCGCCTGCGGCGGCTGCGCCTCGTCGGAATCCCGCGGCCCCCTGCCGAGCCCCTGGAGGCGCTGGTAGAAGGCCATGGCCCGCAGGGCCTCGGGCGAGTCGAGGCCACCGCGCCACGTGCCGCCGGTCCGCACGGCCAGGTCGCCGCCCTCGTCCCAGATGAAGCCGGACAAGGCGAACCAGTTCTGCCCCGGCAGGTAGATGCCCTGGGTGCCGCCCCGGTTGAGCTTCCGGGTCGCGGCGATCCACTGCTCACGCGTCTTGATCGTGCTCGCGTCCACGCCGGCCCGCGCGAACAGGTCGGTGCGGTAGACCACGACGCGGTTGGCGGCGTAGTACGGGATTCCGTACTGCTTGCCGTCGTACGAGCCCGGCTCCGCCAGCCCCTTCAGCCAGTCACCGCCCCCGAGTCCGGCGACCTCGCCGGTGAAGTCCGCCAGGCCTCCGCTCTGCGCGTACTGGGCTACCTGGGTGTTGCCCACCTCGATGACGTCGGGCGCGTCGTTGCTGGCCAGGGCCGCGGTGACCTTCTCGCCTATCCCGTCCCACTCCTGGATCTGGATCCTCACGTCTAGTCCGGGATGGGCCTTCTCGAAGCCGGCCTCGAACTCGCCCTGGAAGGCGGCCGAGACGCTGTCCCGCATCAGCCACACGTCGAGGACGGTCCTGCCGTTCCCGGTGGCGTCCGGCGAACCACCGGACGAGGAGCTGCAAGCGGTGAGCCCGGCACACAGCGCCACGACGCCGAGCAAGGCGGAAGAGCGGTTCTTCACGGTTCACTCCTGGAGAGCTGGAGAGCTGGAGAGCTGGAGAGCTGGAGAGCGGGAGGCGGAGCGGCACACGACGACCGAACCTCGACCTGACCAGTTGGCCTTACCAGTCGGTGCCGGGATGAAGGTGGCATGGACCAATGCCGCCGTCAACCCTCCGAGAAAAAAGCGCACTTGACCGCATCGCGCACGCCGGCAGTCGTCAACAGTCCGCCCCGGTCGTCGAATTCGATACCTGACCACCCAGCCAGTCACAGGCTGACCAGCTAGGATCAGCACCGAACCAGTGCCCGCCGCCGTCCGACGAGGAACGAGAGCCCTCCATGGAGATCGACGCCGCCGCCTCCGGTGCGCTGCTCAAGCGGGAACGCGTCCGCGACGCGATCCTCGAACTCATCGAGGCGCGGCGCCCCGGTGACGCCATCCCCTCCGAGCGCACCCTCTGCGCCGACCTGGGCGTCTCCCGCCCCACCCTCCGTGCCGCCGTCGACGAACTCGTCGTCGCCGGCCTGCTCGTCCGGGAGCACGGGCGCGGCATGTTCGTCGCCGCCGAGAAGATCAGCCAGGAACTCCTGCCGGACCAGCACGCCTTCACCCTGCCCCAGGCCTCGGGCGTCTGGACCAGCAGACTGCTGGAGCTGCGCACCCTCCCGGCCGGAGCCCGGGTGGGCCGCAAGCTCCGCGTGTCGCCGGCGGCGGAGATCCACTACGTTGCCCGGCTCCGCCTCGTCGACGGCGCACCCATCGCCATCGAGCACATCCACATCCCTGCGGCCCTCGCACCCGGCCTTACCAGTGACGAACTGGAGCAGGGCGACCTGTACCAGCACCTGGCCGGACACGGCGTCCACGTCAGCGAAGCCGTCCAGTCCATCGAGCCCACCGTGCTCACCGCCGCCGAAGGCGACGTTCTCGGGGTCCCGGAACTCTCGCCCGCCCTGCTCTTCGAACGCCTGACCCGCGACACGGGCAACCGTCCGGTGGAGTACGTGCACTCCCTGTACCGGGGCGACCGCTACCGCATCGTCTCCCGGCTCGCGCTCAGCCCCCAGCCCGCACCGCCGGCCCCGCGCGAAGGGCACCACCCCGGCATCCCGCCGAGCGACTTCACCATCGGCGACCCGGTCACCTTCTCCACGAGCGGGGTGGTCCAGAACACCCACTGAACCCGAGGGGCGCTTCCACCGGATCCGCCCGGGTCGTGGGGACGGGGCCCGCGACGGGGACGGGGCCGGCGACGGGTACGGGGCCGGCGACGGGTCCGAGGTCGGTCAGCGTCCGGCCTGGAGGCGGAGGCCCGCCAGAGTGAGGTCGAGGGCGGAGCGGAACTGGTCGACGTCGTCGTGACCGTCGAACTCGTCGACGATCTCGTGGACGAACGGAAACTCCTCCGGGGCGAGCTCGCGCCAGGTCCGGGCGAAGCGCCCGAGGAACGCGTCGCGGTCGACCGCGCCGTCGAGCACCTCCTGGGGCGGTTCCTGCCCCATGTCGACGGCGGATCCGACGACGACCCCGACGACGGCGGAGACGGCGTGGAAGCGTTGGCGGGCGGTGAGGTCCAGGCGCAGGGTCTGCCGGCCGAGCAGGTCGTAGATCCGTAGTGAGTTGCTCTGCACGTCGGTGTTGCGCATGAAGTACGCCCCGAGCCAGGGTCGGTGGACGACCGCCTCGAAGAGGGTGACGGCCATCGCCCGCAGGTCGTCGATCGGGTCCTCGCTCGGCGGGAGCTTCTCGAGGTCGGCGAGGACGCCGCCCATGACGTGGTCCGTGGCGAGGTCCAGCAGTTCGTCCTTGTTCGCGACGTACCAGTAGATGCTGGCCACGCCCCCTCCCAGGCGCTGGGCCAGGGCCCGGAACGTCAGCGCCGGCGCTCCCGCCTCGTCGAGCAGGGCGACCGCCTCGCCGAGGACGGACTCCATCGAGTGCGAAGCCCGTCGGCGACCCGCGCCGGGGCGGTTCTGCTGGCGTGCCATGACGTGTGCACCCCTCACCTTTGCTTCGGATCGAACGTTGTTCTATCGTAACGGATGGAACAGCGTTCGATACTCGAACCATGTTCGATCGAAAGGAGTGCGCGCCATGACCACCGCCACGCTCACCACCCCGCCCCGTACGTACCCGTCGCTGCGCGCGGCGTGGATCCCCCTGGCCGCGCTCTGCCTGGCCTTCTTCGTCGAGATGGTCGACAACACCCTGCTGTCGATCGCGCTGCCCACCATCGGCCGCGACCTGGGCGCGGGCACGACTGCGCTCCAGTGGGTGACGGGGGCCTACTCGCTCACCTTCGGCGGGCTCCTGCTCACCGCCGGCTCCATCGCGGACCGCTTCGGACGTCGGCGCGTGCTCCTGATCGGCCTCGCCGCCTTCGGCACGCTGAGCCTGGGCGTGCTCCTCGTCCACTCCGCGGGCGGACTCATCGCCCTGCGTGCGGGACTCGGCATCGCCGCCGCCGCGATGGCGCCGATCACGAACTCCCTCGTCTTCCGGCTCTTCGACGACAAGGCGCTCCGCATGCGCGCCATGACCGTGATGATCGTCGTCGGCATGTCCGGATTCGTCCTCGGCCCCCTCCTCGGCGGCACGGCGCTGGCGCACGTGTCCTGGGAGTGGCTGCTGCTCGTCAACGCCCCCATCGCGGTGATCGCCTGCGCCGGTGTGCGGCTCGGCGTTCCGGCCGACCGCCCGGAGGACCTGACCGAGGACACCCTCGACGTGCCCGGCGCCGTCCTGAGCGTCGCCGCCATCGGCCTCGCCTGCTACTCGCTGACCAGCGGCGTCGAACAGGGCTGGCTCTCCACGATCACCCTGGCCTCGGTCGTCGGAGCCCTCGCCGCGGCGATCTGGTTCGTCCGGCACGAGCGCCGAACGGCCGCGCCCATGCTCGACCTGAGCCTCTTCTCGCGCGGTACGGTCCGCGGCGCCGCCCTCGCGCAGACCGGCACGTCCATCGCCATGGCGAGCGTGATGTTCGGCCTGATCCTGCACTTCCAGTACGCGTACGGGTGGAGCCCCGTCCGGGCCGGCCTCGCCAACCTGCCGATCATCGCGACGATGCTCCTGGCGACTCCGCTGTCCGAGTGGCTCGCCCGCCGCTTCGGCCACCGCGTCGCCTGCCTGGTGGGGGCGGGCTTCCTCGCGGGCTCGCTGGCCGGGCTCGCCTGGGGCGTCGAGCACGGGTACGCCGTCATCGCGGTGTGCATGGTCCTGATGACCATCGGCCTGCGCACCGTCATGACGATCTGCGCGGTCGCCCTCGTCGACGCCATGCCGAGCAACCGCACCTCCATCGGCACAGCCCTCAACGACACCGCCCAAGAGGTGGGCTCCAGCATCGGCACGGCCGTCATCGGCACCCTCATAGCCGTCCTGGTCACCACACAGCTCCCCGCGGATGCCTGGAGCGGCGACCTGATCGCGACCTTCTTCCACGGCGAGCGCATCACCTACGCCCTGCTCGCCGTCGTGGTCGGCCTGATCGCGGCGGGCGGCGCGCTGGGCCTCACCGACTCCCACTCCGTGGAGGAGCACGCCATGCAGGAGACCGCCATGCAGGAGACCGCCATGCAGGAGACCGCCTGAGCCCCGCGACGTGCCTGCGCGCGCCGATCGGACACGAGGGGTCAGCGCCGGGCGGCACGGCGGCCCGCCACGACGTCGGCGAGCGCCGCGACGAGGGCGGCGCCGACGAAGGCGATGGAGACGAGGAGACCGTGGTCGAAGGCGGCGGCCCAGCCGTCCCCGAGGACGTGGTCGAAGAAGACCGATCCGACGGCGGCGATACCGATCGCCGAGCCGACGCGCTGACCGGTCTGGAGGGTGCCGCCCGCGCTGCCCGCGCGCTGCACCGGCACTTCGGAGAGCGTGAGGGTCTGGTTCGGGGAGATCACCAGCCCGCTGCCGAGCCCCGCCAGGAGCAGCGGGGCCAGCAGGGCCCAGCCCGCGCCGCGGCCGGGTACCAGGTGCACCGCGAGCGCCGCCCCGGCGAGCCCGACCGTGACCATGACGAGGCCGACGACCACGAGCGGCCGGCCGAAGCGGTTCACGAGCCGGCCGCCGATCCCGGCCGCGAAGCCCGAGCCCAGGGCGAAGGGGGTGATGGCGAGCCCGGCCTGGAGCGGGGTGTAGTGCAGTCCGTTCTGCAGGTAGAGGGTGCTGACGAAGAAGATCGAGGTGAAGCCCGCGAAGTAGAGCAGGATCAGCAGCGAGCCGAGCCAGTAGGAGCGGAGGCGGAAGAGGCTCAGGTCGACGAGCGGCTCGGTGCCCGACCGCGCGCAGCGGCGCTCCCACCCCACGAAGGCCGCGAGCAGCAGGGCGGCGACGGGTACGAGCAGGTACTTCGCGTTCCCCGGCCACTGCTGGGACTGGACGAAGGGCAGCAGCAGGGCGAGGACGCCCGCCCCCAGGAGCACCACGCCGAACGGATCGAGGCTGCGCAGCCGCACCGGCTTGGCGTCGGGCGTGTCGGGCAGCAGTCGCCGGGCGAGGACCAGGCACACGATCCCGATCGGAAGGTTGACGTAGAAGACCCAGCGCCAGCCCTCCTCTGCCCCCGCACCCTGGATGAGCAGCCCGCCGAGGAGGGGACCGACGGCCGTGGAGATGCCGACGACGGTGCCGAACATCCCGAAGGCCCGCCCCCGCTCGGCACCTCGGAACATCTGCTGGATCAGCGCGGAGATCTGCGGGGAGACCAGGCCGCCGGCCGCGCCCTGCAGCAGCCGCGACACGACCAGCCAGGTGCTCGACTGCGCGGCTCCGCAGGAGGCCGAGGCGAGGGTGAAGAGCGCGAGGCCGACCATGAACACGGTCCTGCGTCCGCGCGCGTCGCCGAGGCGTCCCGCCGGGATGAGGACGAGGCCGAAGGCGAGCGCGTACCCGGAGACCACCCACTGGAGGTCCGACTCGGGAGTGTCGAGCCCGGAGCGGATGGAGGGCAGCGCGACGTTCACGATCGATACGTCGAGCAGGGTCATGAAACCCGCCACGAGACAGACGCCGAGCGCCTTCCAGCGATCCGGGCCCGGCTCCTCGTCCTGCCGTCGCGGGGCCTTCGCCGCCTCTTGCCCGGTCACGTGTCCTCCTCGATCTGTCGGATGCGGCGCGATGGACGACGTGCGCCACCGACCGCGCGCCTCCCGGCCTGCGAACACCGGGTACCCGGCGCACGCCTCCCCGATGCCTCCACGGCCCCGGGACCATCCGTTGACGTCGGCGAACAACGCGATTCGCCCACAGCGGAGGGCGCACACCGTGGGCGTCACCGCCCGGCTTCCCACCGGCTTCCCCGGGGGCGCCTTCTCGACTGGGCGCCCACGCGGATCAGCGCTCGCCCCGAGCGTCACCTGAGGGCCTCGGGATCCGAGGCCCTCAGGTGACGGGTGGTGACGGGTCCGGGTCCGCCGACCACGGCTCAGTCGCCGTGCCCCGTTCCGCCGCTGCCGAAGGCGCCGCTGGAGATGCCGCGCCACTTGCGGCTCTCCTCGCTCTGCGGATCACGGTCCGCCTCGCCGGAGTTCGACAGGTTGTACGGCATGAGACGGTGTTCCCCGTCCGTCAGCGGCACCTCGGAGGGCTTGCGGTACTCGGTCACCTCGCCGGGCGGCTGGTCCGTGGCGGGCCGGTGCGGCTGTGTCTCCGGTTCCGGCGGCGGAAGCTCGCGGTTCCTGACGCGGATGCCCAGCGCGAAGGCGCCGATCAGTACCGCGACCAGGACGAGCCCGCCGACCACCTGCGCCAGGCCGGACTGCCAGACCCCGGCCGCGAGGGTGGGTGCCACCTGTGCGTACGCGTACATGGACGCACCTCCTCTCTCAGAACCCCGCGATGCGGAAGGCGAAGAACAGGGCCACCAGGACGGCGCCGGCGCCGATGAGGGCGACCCACACCATGGGGTGGTCCCAGATGCCGCCGTCCGGCCGTTCCGGATGCGCGGACGACGTGGAGCCCTCGGCGGGTGGTGTCTCCTGGGGCGGTACGAGCCGGTCGGCCATGACGCCTCCTGTGGGACGTGAGCAGCGGATGCACTGCCTGTTCCTCCAATCTCCGTCCCCGCCCGCGGGCCGACCACTCGCATCGTTGATGCAGCGAAACCGTGCCCGGGCCGGGCGCGGCCTCCGGTCATGAAGGCCGGGTACGGCCGCCCGTCCGGCGCCCCGGAACCGGCCCGGCGGAGGGCGGCCTGGCGATCGCGGAGTCGATCAGGGAGCACACGGCGGCCAGTCGGCCCCGATGGAGGACGCCGTGCGGGTCGTCGGCCAGAAGGCGGGGGACTCCGCGGACGCAGGACACGACCGCGAGGAGACCGGTCCTCTCCCGGGGCGACAGGATCGGCGCGGCATCCGCGAGGTACCGGAGCAGGCCGTCGAGGACCTCTCGCGCATGGTCCTGACCGCACCCCCGGACGTCGCGGTCCGCACCGGTCGGGTCGAGCGTGGTCATCACCTCCTCGACCGCTTCGGCGAGCGGTCCCCGCACCCAGTCGCCGGGCGGCAGAGGCAGTCCGCGCATCCACGCCGCGGCGCGCCGGCCGGCGGCGGCGGCCCCCGCGAGGACCCGCTGCTCGTACTCGGCTTCCTCGGCGAGCACGGCGGCCTCTTCCGGATCGGGCGGCGGTTCGAGAAGCCCGCCGTGCTCGGCCGACGCGCGCGCGACGGGAACGAACCCGTCTTCCTCCGCGTCGGATGAACTCGCCGGCACGTCCGCTCGGGACGGTTCGGCCAGGTGATCGTTGGTCATGACGGGTGAACGAGCGGACCCCGGGCCGGTCGCGGGCGCGGCCCGGCCCAAGTCGCCGTCTCACCGCCGCAGAACTGCACGGGACTGGCGCGGCAGGACGATGCGCCTCTCGATGCCGAGGTCGCCGAGTTCGCCGAGGCCGACGGGGCCCCCGAGGCCGACGGGGCCCCGAGGCCGACGCGCCACCGACGGCGCCGCCCACGGTGGCGCGTCGGCGGGGGTCGCACGATCGGGTGGGATGTGCGCCGTACCGGCCGTCGCGGGCCCGGCCGGCGGTCTCGCCGCAATAGGTTCGGTCGGTCGATGCAGACCATCCGTCAGCGCGTGGCGCCGTGACGTCGGCTCCGTGCCGTGCGGCGACGCCCGTTCCGCCCTCGAAGCCGCCTGTGAGGCCCCGTGTACCGTGCGACGTCCGACGACTCCGCTCCCGCGTCCATCGATCCGACGAAGCCGAGCATCGCCAGGGTGTACGACGCGTTCCTCAACGGGACGGACAACTACGAGTCGGACCGTCAAGTGGTGCGAGGCGTCCTGAAGGCCGCTCCGGAAGCGCGTGACCTGGCCGTGGAGAACCGGAACTTCCTGATCCGGGCCTGCCGGTTCCTGGCCCGGCAGACCGGCGTGACACAGTACCTGGACTGCGGGTCCGGCCTGCCGACAGCGGAGAACGTGCACCAGGTCGTGCAGCGGATCGATCCCGGGTCACGCGTGGTCTACGTGGACAACGACCCGACGGTGCCGGCCCACGCGCGGGCGCTGCTGGAAGGGAACGAGAACGCGGTCTTCGTCGCCGAGGACATCTTCGAGCCGGAGCGACTCCTGGCCGACGACACCGTGCGGTCCACGCTCGACTGGAGCGAGCCGATCGCGCTGCTGCAGCTGGGCACGCTGCACCACTACAACGGCGAGGCGACCCGTACGCGCAAGGACATCATGCGCGCCTACGTCGACGCGCTGCCCTCCGGCTCGTACGTGGTGATCAGTCACTTCCTGGATCCGCAGGACGAGTACAGCGCGACCGCCCGCAAGATGGAGGAGCTGTTCCTGCACAGCATGATGGGCAGTGGCACCTTCTCCACCCGGGCCGAGCTCCAGGAACTCTTCGACGGCCTCGACATGCTCCCTCCGGGTCTGGTCCGCTGCGCCGACTGGTGGCCGGACGGGCCGCACCTCAGGGAGCTGAACGCGGCCCAGCGCAGCATCGCCGGCGGCATCGGGCGCAAGCCGTAGGCTGCGGGGAACGAGCCGGCACCGCGGGCCGGCCGTCGGCGCGGGGCGCCGGTACAGGGACTTCGGTCCGGGTGTGAAGTCGCTGTGAACGGATATGCGTACGAAGCCGGTCACCCGCACGGAGGGACCGGCGGACGCCAAGCCCGGCGGACATCACGTCGGGCGCACGCCTACAGCAAAGGACGCACACCGTGGGCATCATCGCCTGGATTCTCATCGGCCTGATCGCGGGCGCCATCGCCAAGGCACTCACGCCCGGCAGGGACCCGGGCGGCTGCCTCGTCACGATGCTCATCGGCATCGTCGGCGGTCTGCTCGGCGGCTGGCTCGGCAAGGTGATCTTCGGCGTCCACTCGATCAACGGCTTCTTCCACCTGTCCACATGGATCGCCGCGATCGTCGGCTCGGTGATCGTGCTCCTGCTGTACCGCCTCTTCACCGGCCGGAGTTCGCACTGACCGGTGGTCGGGTGGTCGCCATGACGGCGGCCCGTCGCAGCAGACGGGAGTCCCCGGTCGGCACGATCGGGGACTTCCGTCGTGCCGGGGTCGCTCACGATGTCCGGACGTGCCGGAAGAGGTGCTCGGTGCCGGTGAGTTCGAAGAGCTTCCGCAGATGGCGGGGGGAGTCGCCGACCAGGACGAGCTCCCCGCTGCGATGGGTCCGGATGAGCACGTTGAGAAAGGTCGAGTCGCCGAAGGTGACCCCGCTCAGGTCGAGCATGACCCGGGTCGCGCCCTCGTCGCGGGCGTCCGCCAGGGCTTGCACCAGGCCCGACACGGACTCCATGTCGAACTCTCCGCTGGCCCGCACCCGGGCGGTGCCGTCCGGGCCTGTCGGCTGCCGGAACACGTCGGCGTCGCCGGGACCTCGGTAGAAGGAGTGGCCGTCGTCCGTGCGCGTGCAGGCGACCTGGCCGGTGCGGTCCTCGCCAGTCATGACGATGTACTCCCTTCATGCGGGACACGGAACCCCGAGGGCGTCCACCCGGACCCGGCCCGAAGGGCGGCGGGCACAAGGAGCCGTGAGTGAGCGGGCGACGCCGTCCCACCGTACGGGTCAGCCGGGTGGTGGGCGTTCATGCCGGTCACCGTCGTCCCCGGCGGGGCGGGGATCCGTTTCGGCCACCCGGTCGAGGTCGACCAGCAGGCGCAGCAGCTGAGCGATCTCGTGACGGCCCTCAGCCGGATGGCGGAACAGTGTCCCCGGCGTCACCTCGTAGTGGTTCCGGCGGCCGTGACGCTCCCGGGTGAGGTAACCGGCGGTCTCCAGATCCGTGACGATGGCCTGGGTGGCGCGCTCGGTGAGCCGGCACTCCGTGGCGAGGTCCCGCACCCGGATCTCCGGATCGCGCAGGATCATGGCGAGGATCCGGGCGTGCTGAGTGACGAACGTCCAGCTGGTGCGTGGCTCCACCGGCTCCATGTCCGAAATTATACGATTCGCGAATCCGGCTTCACCAGACCTGAATCGGCATGCAGGTAAGCGCGATCGTCCGCCCTCGGCGATCGCGCTCCCTCGGCGATCGGGTCCGGGCCGCTTCGGGCGCCTGTCGGCGCGGCGGCCTCGGGTCAACAGGGCAGTGCGGTGACACTCGTTCGGAGGATGGGCCCATCCGTCGGGCGGTGGCTGCCGAATACCGGGCGTGAGCAACTTCCGCAGCGATCTCCTCCGTGCCGTCTTCGGCGCGTCGGCCGGTCTCCTCGCGGCCTTCACGGCTCCGGCCGTGGCCGGACCGGGCCGGCCCGGTCCGCGGCGGGGCCGGTGACCATGGCCGGCGGTGCGGTGACCGACCGCACGCCCGCTGCGGTCAAGGACTCCGCCCGCATCGGTGATGCGCCCCCCTCCGCCGTCGGAGCGCTTCCGGGGGCGGCCGCTCCGTTTCTGCTCGCCGCGCAAGCAGCACCCGCCCCCGTACCGGCCGACGCGGGCGTGGGGACCTGCGTCGCCGGATGGGACCGGCGCGCCTTCCTCACCGCGGCCGGTGCGCTGGGCAGCCACGTCACCGCCCGGCGGACGCCACACCGCCGTCCGCGTCACCGACGGCGCCGGCCGGGTCCGGGCCGAGCGGCGGCACCCGCGCCATCCCCGACGGAGCGAGCGGCCCGCACAGCGCCTTCGTGACCGTCACCTCGACCACCGGACGGCCCAGGGCCGCACCGGGAGCACCACCACCCACCCGTACATCCGAAACGCCTCGCTCAAGGAGCAGCCGATCATGATCAGCACCAAGACCCGCCGTACCGCCGTCGCCGTCGCCGCGGCGGTCCTGTTGCCCTTCTCCCTGGCCGCCTGTTCCGGCTCCGACGCGGGCGACACGGCCGCACCGCCGAGCGCGGCGGGCAACGAGGCGCAGACCGGCGCGACGCCCACCAAGGACCCGATCACGGGCGACCAGCCCTTCGGCCCCGCCTGCGCCGGCGTCCCGAAGGACGGCGCGGGCTCCTTCGAGGGCATGGCCAAGGACCCCGTGGCCACCGCCGCGTCGAACAACCCGGCCCTGTCGACGCTGGTGGCGGCGGTCAAGCAGGCGGGCCTGGTCGACACCCTCAACAACGCCCAGGACATCACCGTCTTCGCGCCGACGAACGAGGCCTTCGCCAAGATCCCCAAGGCCGACCTCGACAAGGTCCTGGCCGACAAGGCCACCCTCACCAAGATCCTCACCTATCACGTCGTGGGCCAGAAGCTCACCCCGAAGCAGCTCGAGAACGGCTCCTTCGAGACCCTCCAGAAGGGCATGATCACAACGAAGGGCTCCGGCGAGGACTACACCGTCAACGACACCGCGAAGGTGGTCTGCGGCAACGTGAAGACCTCCAACGCCAACGTCTACATCATCGACACCGTCCTGATGCCGAAGTAATCCCGAGCACGGGGCGGGGGACGGCCGGCGGTGGGAGGGCCGGGACCCCGGGGCGGGATGCCGGACCCGGGGTTCCCGGGTCCGGCATCCCGCCCGCTCAGGGCGGCCCCGCCCCCCGCCCCCGCTCCTGCTCCAGGAGGCCGGGCAGATCCCGCAGCCGGTCGAGGCCCCGTACCGGCTGCGCCATGCGGTGGTTGCGGGCGAGGCGGTCGCGGTGCCGGTGGAGGAAGGCCCAGTACCCGGCCGTGAACGGGCACGCCTCCTCGCCGACCCGTCGGTCCGGGCGGTAGGGGCAGGGCCCGCAGAGGTCGCTCATGCGGTCTATGTAGGCGCCCCCCGAGGTGTAGGGCTTGGTCGTCATGCGGCCGCCGTCCGCGTACTGCGACATGCCGACGACGTTGGGCAGCATGACCCAGTCGTAGCCGTCGACGAAGCTGCGGTGGAACCAGTCGGTGACGGCGGCCGGGTCCCAGCCGCGCTGGAGCGCGTAGCTGCCCAGGACCATCAGGCGGGGGATGTGGTGGGTCCAGCCCGTGTCCCGGACCTGGCGCAGCGCCGTCGCCAGGCACCGGGCCGACACCGCGTCCGCGTCCAGCTCCTGCCACCAGCGGGGGAGTGCGGCGGTGTGCCCGAGGGCGTTGCTCGTGCGGTACTCCTCGCCGAAGTACCAGTAGAGGTGCCACACGTACTCGCGCCAGCCGGCGACCTGCCGGACGAACCCCTCCACCGAGTTCAGCGGGGCGCCGCCCGCCCGCCAGACGGCCTGCGCCCCCTCGACGCACTCGGCCGGGTCGAGCAGGCCCAGGTTGAGGGAGGTCGACAACAGGCTGTGGCTCATGGTGCCGTCGGCGGCGAGCACGGCGTCCTCGTAGGCGCCGAAACCGGCGAGCCGGTGGTCCAGGAAGCGCCGCAGGGCGGCGAGCGCCTGCCGTCGGTCGGCCGGGAACATCCGGGGGCCGTCGCGGCCCACGAAGGAGACGTCTCCGTCGCGTTCCCAGCGGTCGAGGTCGTTCCGGACCTCCTCGTCGATCGCGTCCTCACGTGGGCGGTACGGCGCGGGGGCGCCCAGTGTGCGGGCTCCGCGCGGTGGTGGGCGGCGGTTCTCGTGGTCGAGGTTCCAGGTGCCGCCGGCCGGTTCGCCGCCCTCCATCAGGAAGTCGTGGTCCCGCCGGACGTGCCGGTAGAAGTTCTCCATGCGGAGCGTGCGCTGGCCGTCCGCCCACGCGGCGAACTGCTCGGGGCTCACCAGGAACCCGCGCGGCGGCAGCACGGTCACGTTGCCGAGCGAGCGGACGAGACGCAGCGCGGCCCGCGAGGTCGGGTGGTGCACCGTCACCCGGCCGTCGCCCACGGCCTTCCGCAGTCCCTCCGCGTAGGTGTCCGCCCGTACGTACGTCACCCGGTCACCGAGTTCGGCGGCGCGGTGCCGCATGGCCGACAGGACCAGGTGGGCCTTGGCCCGGTGGAAGCGGCGGCGGCGGAAGACGGACCGGGCCTCGATCAGCACCACGGGGGCGTCGCGGGCCGGGCCGCGGTCGCCGGGTTCCAGGAAGGAGGGGCCGAGCTGGTCCCCGAAGAGCCAGTGCGCGTCGGTCATCCGTGGTCCGTCCTCATCCGTGGTCCGCCTTCATCCGTGGTCCGCCTCATCCCTCGTCCGTCCTCATCCCCGGTCCGTCCCTCCCGCGTCGGGCGCGGGGCGGCGCGGTCACCCGGGGCCCGAGCGCTCAGCAGGGGATTCGATCCCGGCGCCTCGGCCGGATGCGGTCCGATCGGGTGGGACAGCCGCGAGGTCACCGGCCCCGCATCCGCCGTGCGGGTGTCCCGCGAAGTACTCAGGGCACGTGGCGAGACGTCGGTCCCGGCACCAGCCCCCTCTCCTCATCGGAGGCCCTCATGCATCGTTCCCCGGAACCCCGAGGCCGTGTCGTGGTCATCACCGGCGCCGCCCGAGGGCTGGGCGCCGGCCTGGCGCGACTGCTGGCCGCGCGCGGCATGCGCGTGGCCCTCCTGGGGCGGGAGCATTCCAGGCTCGCCGCCGTGGCCGAGACGCTCGGCACCGAGACCCACATCGTGGAGGTCGACGTCACCGACGACTCGGGCATGGAGCGGGCCGCCGAGGAGGTGACGCGGATCCTCGGCCCGCCGTCGGTCGTCATCGCCAACGCGGGCGTCGCGGAGGGCGGCCCCTTCGAGAGCTCCGACCCCGACACCTGGCGCCGGGTCGTGGAGGTCAACCTGGTCGGCAGCGCGATCACCGCGCGCGCCTTCCTGCCGGGGCTGCGGGCCACCCGCGGGTACTTCCTCCAGGTCGCCTCCACCGCCGCCTTCGGCGCGGCCCCGATGATGAGCGCGTACTGCGCGTCCAAGGCGGGCGCCGAGGCGTTCGCCCGCTCCCTGAGGGCCGAGGTGGCCCACCTGGGCGTCGGCGTGGGCGTGGCCTACCTGCACTGGACCGATACGGACATGGTCCGCGACGTCGACCGTCACACGGTCCTGCGCGAACTCCGCGGGCACATGCCCGCCCCCGCCCGCCGCGTGTATCCGGTGGACCAGGTCGCGTCCTGGCTGGTGCGGGGGATCGAGCGGCGCCGTGCCTCCGTCTACGCCCCTCCCTGGCTCCGGCTCGCCCAGGCCGGGCGGCCGTTCTTCCCCCTGGCGGTGGACCTGCTCTCCCGCCGCGAGCTTCCCCGGCTCCTGAGGGAGAACTCGTTCGAGCAGACCGGTCTGCTCGGCACGGGCGGCCACATCGAGGAGAAGCTGATCGACCGCTCGGCCGCCCGGGCGGCGAGCCGTCCCGGCCGAGGCGAGTGACCGGGACCGGAGGGCCCCGCCCGGCCGGCGCTCCGGCCCGGCCCTCTCGGGCCGAGGCGGAGCGTCGGTTCGTGCCGTCCTCGGGGCTCGGGCGTCCGACCCGACGGGGGAGGGGGTCAGGCCGGGAGGGCCAGCAGGAGCAGGGGCCGGGTGGTGGGCCGCACCGACCCCCCTGCCGGTTCGAGGGTGAGCCCCACGCCCGTCGCGTCTGCCGGGTCGCCGTCGAGGAGGACCGTGCCGTCGGCGTCGATGAACCCGGCGGGCCGCATGGTTCCCTCGTGGTCGAGCCACAGCTGGTACGTGTGGCCCTCCGCCGGGACCGGAAGCCCGGTGGCCGTGAACACCGCCCGGTTCTGCCGGCCCGACGAGACGACCGTGGTCACCGCGCCGTTGGTGGTCCGCCCGTGCACGGTCCGCGCGTCGGGCGCGGCCAGCACCCCGCTCACGGCCTCCAGTCGTTCCTGGGCCTGCCGGGCCTGCTGCCGGGCGTCCTCGTTCTGCACGTGCTGCCAGGCGGCGAGGCCGGCGAAGGACGCGGCGGCGGCCAGGCTCGCGGCGAGCGCGAGCGGGACCGCCCTGCGCCTGACCGACCGGGTCAGGCCCGCCGTCGGGCCGACGGCCCGCACGTGGGGCGGCAGCTGGCGTACGCCCTCGACGGCGGCGAGCGTCCGCCGCTTGAGGGGCTCCGGCGGCGTCCGGCCGACGGAGGCCGCGAGCCGCGCGGCGGTCGCCTCGAATCCGCTCACCTCCCTGCGGCAGTCCTCGCAGTGCGTGAGGTGGGTGGCGAACCCGTCCCGTTCCACGGGGTCGAGGGCGTGCAGGGCGTACGCGGCCGTCAGCGCGTGGAGGTCGGAGTGGTGCTGCCGGGTCACGAGGTCACCCCCATGCAGTCGCGGAGGCGGATCAGTCCGTCGCGCATGCGTGTCTTGACGGTCGGAAGCGGGGTCCCCAGGCTCTGGGCGACCTCGCGATAGGTCAGGCCCTGGTAGTAGGCGAGGGTCACGGCCTCGCGCTGGAGTTCGGTCAGTCCGCGCAGGCAACGGCGTACCCGCTCGCTCTCCAGCCGGGTCTCCACCTGCTCGGCGACCTCGTCGAAGGCGGTGGTGTGCTCCCGCGCCGCCTGGGCCTGCTCCCGGTCGTACGCGGCCTGGGCCGAGCGCACGCGGTCGACGGCCCGCCGGTGGGCGATCGTCGCCGCCCAGGTCGTCACGCTTCCGGCCGTCGGCTCGTACCGGGCGGCCTGGCGCCACAGCTCGATCATGACCTCCTGGGTGACCTCCTCGGACTGGGCCCGGTCGCGCACCACGCGCAGGACGATGCCGAAGACCAGCGGGGAGAGGGCGTCGTAGAGCGTGGAGAACGCCTGCCTGTCGCCCCTGGCGACCTCCCGCATCACGTCCGCCAGGCCGCCCCGCGCGTCGGTTTCGGCAGCTCCGGAAGGGAGCGGCCGGGTCACCTTGCCGGCCCTCGACGTCGGGAGGGGACGGAGCCGCCCGGAGGGGTCGTCCTCGGAGTGGGGAGCCATCGCATGCTGGTCCTTCGCGGTTCGGCGGGCCGGCGTCCGCCCTTTCGGCAGCCCGGCGGAGAGCGTGCGGGAAGCTCCCCGGCGTTACTTCGGCGCGGATGCCCCGCCGGATGGGCTCCGAAGGTCACGATCTCGTCGCGGTGACGCCGCGGTGACGCCGCCTGAGCTGCGAGGTTCCTCGCGTGCATCGATATGCGAAGAATTCCGATGCGTAAACGATGCGAGTTGTGGCCGGTGAGGTGCCGGGCGGAACGTGATGCCACGGGGTCATCGAGGTCCCGGACCAGCCGCTCGCGAAGCGCGCGCGGCGTACCCGGTGGGACGCCCGAGCCACCACCTGGAGGAGGAAGTGCCATGACCGCACCCCGGCCGACCGGAGCCACTGCCCCCGCCCCTCCCACGACAGTCGTCCACACGGACACCGCCACGGACACCACCACCCCCGTCGGTGCCGCCGACGACACCGCAACCGACGACCGGATCGCCCGGGGCCTGGTCGACGGCGACGAGCACTGCCTGGCCGTCGCCTACCAGCGCTGGGGCCGCCTGGTGCAGACCCTCGCGGCCCGCGCCCTGGGTGACCCCCGGGAGGCGGAGGACGTCACCCAGCAGGTGTTCGTCGCCGCCTGGCGCGGCCGGGCCAACTTCCGTCCCGAACGGGGCAGTCTGCCCGCCTGGATCACCGGCATCGCCCGGCGCAAGATCGCCGACGCCCTGACCGCCCGCACGCGGCGGATCGAACTCGCCGCGAGCCTCGGCGCGTCCCTGGAGCGCGAGAGCCAGTCGCACGACGAGCCCGAGCGCGTCCTCGACCGGCTGGTCGTCACCGAGGAGCTGTCCCGGCTGCCGCACGTGCAGCGGGACGTCCTCGAACTCGCCTTCTTCGCGGACCTGACCCAGACCCAGATCGCCGACCGGACCGGCATGCCGCTCGGCACGGTCAAGAGCCACGCCCGCCGCGGTCTCCAGCGCATGCGGCGCAGCCTCGAACTGGCCGGCGCCGGCATGGGCCGCTGACCGACCGGTCACGTCAGCCGTTCACGGCCGACCCGCCGGAAGGTCCGGCCGAGCTCCCGGCCGAACCGGGCCCCGACGTGCCGTCGACGCGGTCCCGGACCCGGTCCCGGATCCGCTCACGGTCCGACCCATCCGGGCGGCCGACGGCTCCGAACCACTTCACGGCCCGACCGTCCGACGAACGGGCACAGCACACGACACGGCGGCGCCCCCGCGCGGGAGCGCCGCACACAAGGGGATGGGGAACGATGAACGGACGCAGCGTCGCCGTGGTGGGGGCGGGGGTGGCGGGCCTCACCGCCGCCCACTACCTGTCCCGGACGCACGACGTGGTGCTGTACGAGGCGGACGACCGGCTCGGCGGCCACGCGCACACCCACGAACTGCCCGCCGCGGAGGGCGGGACGGTCCGCGTGGACACCGGCTTCATCGTCCACAACGAACGCACCTACCCCCAGCTCCTGCGTCTCTTCCGCGAGTTGGACGTCGCCACGCAGGACGCCGAGATGAGCATGTCCGTGCGCTGCGACGGCTGCGGCCTGGAGTACGCGGGCGCGCGCGGTCTCCGCGGCCTGCTCGGCGGGGGCAACGTCCGGCGGCGCGAGCACCTGCTGACCCTCGCCCACGTGCCCCGGTTCCACCGTGCCGCCCGCGGCCTGCTCGCCGCCGACGACATGACCCTCACGCTCGGCGGTTTCCTCCGCGCCCACCGCTTCTCCGCCCACTTCGTCAGCCACTTCGCGATCCCGCTCGTCTCCTCCGTCTGGTCCTGCGCCCCCGACACGGCGCTGCGCTACCCGGCCGTGTACCTCTTCCGCTTCCTCGACCACCACGGGCTCCTCTCCGTGACCGGATCCCCCCAGTGGAAGACCGTCACCGGTGGCTCCGCCGCATACGTCGAACGCCTCGCCAAGTCGATCCCCTCCGTACGGATCGACACCGCGGTGCGCGCCGTGACCCGGGGAGACGGCCGCGCCACGGTCGTCACCACGGACGGCGCGTCGGCCGAACACGCCGCCGTCGTCCTCGCGGTCCACCCCGACCAGGCCCTGCGGCTGCTCGCCGACCCCACCGAGCAGGAACGGCGGGTCCTCGGCGCGTTCACGTACTCCCGCAACCCGACCGTCCTGCACCGCGACACGAGCCTGCTGCCGCGCTCGCCCCACGCCCGGGCCTCCTGGAACTACCTCCTGCCGTCCTGCACCGCCCGCCCGGGCTCCGTGCAGGTCAGCTACGACATGAACCGGCTCCAGCGGCTCCGCACCCGCGAGCCGCACGTCGTCACCCTCAACCCCGGCGACCGCGTCGACCCCTCGACGGTGCTGTCCCGCATGACGTACGAACACCCCGTCTACACCCCGGAGTCGGTGGCCGCCCAGCGGCTGCTGCCGACCCTGCGCACGCCCGTCACCGCCTACGCCGGCGCGTACCACGGCTGGGGCTTCCACGAGGACGGCTGCCGCTCGGGTGTCGAGGCCGCCCGTCACCTGGGAGCCCGGACATGAAGACGACCGCCCCGATACCGCCCCTCGTACCGGCCCTGTACGAGACGGAGATCGCGCACACCCGCGTCACCCCGCTCCGGCACAGGCTCCGGCACCGCACCTACATGTGGCTGGTCGACCTCGACGACCCGCCGCTCCTGCCCCGTCCGCTCCGGCCGCTCGCCCGCTTCGACCCGGCCGACCACTTCGACGGCGACGCCCCCTCCCTCCGGGCCGGGCTCGACGCCCGCCTGGCCGCGCACGGCGTCCACGACGCGGACGGCCGGGTGCTGATGCTCGCCCACGCGCGGGTGCTCGGACACGTCTTCAACCCGCTCACCCTCTACTGGTGCCACGACCGTGCCGGCCGGCTGGTCTGCGTCGTGGCCGAGGTGCACAACACGTACGGCGGACGGCACACGTACCTGCTGCGCACCGACGAGCGAGGCCGCGCCGAGACGGCCAAGGACTTCTACGTCTCGCCGTTCCTGGACGTCGCGGGCACCTACCGGATGCGGCTGCCGCTCCCCCGGCGACCGCCTCGACCTGACCGTCCAGCTCCGCCACACCGACGGCAGCCGCCCCCTGACCGCCACCGTCCGCGGCACCCGGCGGCCCGCCGGCCCCCGTGGCCTCCTGGCGGCCGCGCTCCGCCACCCCTGGTCGACGGCGGCCGTCTCCCTCGGCATCCGCCGCCATGGCGTCCACCTCTACCTCAAGGGCCTCCGCGTCCGGCCCCGCACCATCCCCACCCCGCAGGAAGGCACCCCGTGACCCTCTCGTCCCCACTGCCCGCCACCCACGACGTCCGCGGGGGCCGCGTCGAGGTCGACCCCGACCGCTGGCCGGACGTCGCCCGCGCCCCGCACGCCTCCGCCGTGCGCACCGCCGTGGCGCGCCGCATCATCGGACGCGCGCTCGCCCGGCTGCCCCTGCGGACCGAGACGGCCGGCGGCACCACCGCCGTCCCGGCGCCGCGGGACGGCGACGCCGGCGCCGCACCGACGCTCACGCTGCACGACCCCGAGGCATTCCACCGGCGGATCGCCTCGGACGGGCTGATCGGCTTCGGGGAGTCGTACATGGCCGGCGAGTGGGACGCCGACGACCTCGTGGGCGTCCTCACCGTCCTCGCCCGTCACGTCGACGAGCTCGTCCCCGCCCCGCTGCACCGCCTCAGGGGAGCCTGGGTGCGGCGCAGGCCGCGCGCCGACCTCAACACCCCCGACGGGTCCCGCGAGAACATCCGCCGTCACTACGACCTCTCCAATGAGCTCTTCGCCCTCTTCCTCGACCCCGGACTCAGCTACTCGTCGGCCGTCTTCGACCCCCTCCCCAGCGCCTCCGGGGTCCTCTCCGACGCGGCCTTCACCGCCGCCCAGCACCGCAAGATCGACCGGCTCCTCGACCTGGCGGAGACCGGCCCGGGCACCGAGCTCCTGGAGATCGGCACCGGCTGGGGCGAACTCGCGATCCGCGCCGCGGCCCGCGGGGCCCGAGTCCGCACCGTCACGCTCTCCGAGGAGCAGCTCGCCCTCGCGCGGGACCGCGTCGCCCGGGCCGGCTTCGCCGACCGCGTGACCGTCGAACTCCTCGACTACCGGGCCGTACGGGGCCGGTACGACGCCGTCGTCAGCGTCGAGATGATCGAGGCCGTCGGCGCCGAGTTCTGGCCCGACTACTTCGCCGCGCTCCGCCGCCTCCTCGCCCCCGGCGGCCGGGTCGCGCTCCAGGCCATCACGATGCCGCACGAACGGATGCTCGCGACCGCCCGCACCCACACCTGGATCAGCAAGTACGTCTTCCCCGGCGGCCTCATCCCCTCGCCGGAGGCCATCGCCCGCGAGTCCGCCGCCGCCGGACTGCGCATCACCCACGACACCGGCTTCGGCGGCCACTACGCGGAGACCCTCCGCCAGTGGCGCGCCCGCTTCCGGCACGAGGAGGCGGCCGTCGAGGCCCTCGGCTTCGACCGGATCTTCCGCCGCATGTGGGAGTTCTACCTCGCCTGGTCCGAGGCCGGGTTCCGCGCCCACTACCTCGACGTCCGCCAGCTCCGGCTCGTCGCCGACGACACGGGCTCGGCCTCCTCCTCTTCCTCCTCGGCCGACCGGTACGGGGAGACGCCGTGAGCCCCGTCGACACCACGGCGCTCGGCTCCGTCCTGGCCGCCTCGGCCGCCGCCGCCCTCGTCGTCATGCTGGTGGCCTTCGCCGTCGGCACCGCCCGGCGGCTGCACCGAATCGTCGACGTCGCCTGGGGCATCGCCTTCGCCGCCGTCGCGTCGGTGTCCTGGTTCCTGGCGGACGGCCACGGCGACGACGTCCGGCGGAGCCTCGTCGCGCTCGCGACCGTCGTCTGGGGACTGCGGCTCGCCGCCCACATCGCCCGCCGGGGGCGCGGCCACGGGGAGGACCCCCGGTACGCGCGCATGCTCGCCCGCGCCCGCGGCAACCCCGCCCTCTACGCCTTGGGGAAGGTGTACCTGCTCCAGGGCGCCCTCGTCTGGCTGGTCTCGCTGCCCGTCCAGTTCGCGGTCCTGACGCCCCGGCCACCGGACGCGACCTTGTACCTGGGGCTCGCCGTCTGGGCGGCCGGAGTCGCCTGCGAGGCGGTGGGGGACCACCAGCTCGCCCGCTTCAAGTCGGACCCGGCCAACCGGGGGCGCGTCATGGACCGGGGCCTGTGGAGCTGGACCCGTCACCCGAACTACTTCGGTGACTTCCTGGTGTGGTGGGGGCTGTACCTGACGGCCTGCGCCACCTGGCAGACCGCCCTGCTCTCCCTGGTCTCCCCGCTCGTCATGAGCGGCCTCCTCATCTGGGGCAGCGGCAAACGGCTCCTGGAGGCCCACATGCGGGACCGGCCGGGCTACGCGGAGTACCGGGCCCGGACGAGCGGCTTCGTCCCCCTGCCGCCCCGCCCGCGGCGGCCGGGGACGCCGGGGCCGCCCCGTCCCTGAGCCGCCCGGGGCCGGCGTCACGAGCCGGTCCCGATGGCCCCGCCGACCCCCTCGGCGCCCTCGCCCTCCCCGTACAGCCGGGAGATCAGGGCGAGGGCCTCGCGCAGCCCGGTGGGACGTACCGTGCCGGGCACGGGCGTCCGGCCGGGCCAGCCGGGGCCCGCGAGGAGGACCTGGGGCGAGGTGCGCGCTCCCCGCACCCCGAACGCCGCCCGCGCGATGTGCTGGGCGAGGCCGGGGTTGGCGGTGGACCGGGATTGGGACCAGAGGACGACGGCGGCGGGCCCCGAGTGCCTGACCGCCGCGTCGAGGGCCTCGGCGGGCACGGCCGCGCCGAACATCCTGGTCGGCACCCCGCGTTCGGCCAGGCCCGCGGCGAGCGCTTCCAGGGGCAGCGTGTGCTGCTCCGAAGGGACGCACGTCAGCAGGACCGGAGACGCCTGGGAGGTGACCACGGGTCCGGAGACGGCGGCCCGCCGCAGCGTCGTGGAGATGTGCCAGGAGAGCAGGTGCTCCACCTCGACGTAACGGTCGTCCGACGACTCCCACTTGCGGCCCACCGCGCGCAGGGTCGGCGCCATGATCTCCTCCCAGGTGGTGACCAGGCCGTACTCCGCGAGCGCCGCCCGGAGCAGCTCCTCCATGGCGGGCGCGTCGAGCCGCACGGCGGCCCGGGCCAGACCCCGGCACTCCTGCCGCACGTCGCCCAGCGGCAGTCCGCTGCCGGCAGCCGACCGCCGGGAGGGCGCCGCCGGTGCCGGCCGGGGTTCCGCTCCGGCCTCCGGTCCGGCTTCCCCTCTGGGTGCGGCCTGCGCGGTGACGGGGGCCCGGGCCGGAGCGGCGGCACGCACGTCGGGGGCGTCCCGCGCGTCCGGTGAGGAGCGCTCCTGCCGGGCGGCCCGCGCCGCCTCGGCCGGCGGGACGCCGGAGGCCGTGAGACGGCACATCTCCTCCAGCATCGCCACGTCCGCGCGGCTCCACCGCCGGTGGCGTCCCTGCCCGCGCTGGGCCGGGCCGATCCCGTACCGCCGGTCCCAGGAACGCACGGTGGTCGGGGAGACGCCGAGACGCCGGGCCAGGGCACCCGTGGTGATGCCGGGATCGGTGTCGTGCATGGTCACCACCGGGGGGTGCGGGAGCGGGACGGGCAGGTGCGTGCGGAGCCGGGGCACATGGTCAGGGACGCCAGGCCGCGGCCGCCGGGGGAAGGCGCTCGGCCACGCCGTCGGCCAGCCCCTCGAACTCCCCGCGCAGGAACGGCGCGGCCAGTCGTGCGAGGCCCTTGAAGGTGAGCGACGCACGGTACGTCAGCCGTGTCGCCGTGCCCTCCTCGGCGAACCGCAGGTCGTCCAGCGCCGTCACGGTCTTGTTCTCGCCGCGGAACACCAGGCGGAAGGGCTCCCGGACGAGGAGTTCGTACCGCAGCTCGGTCGTCCGGCCCCGGAACCGGGACGTGTTGTGCCACCGGGCGCCCCGCCGCACGGGCCCGTCGTCGAGGCGCACGCAGCGCACGGTGCCGGGGTCCCACTCCTCGGCACGGGTGAAGTCCTCCAGGTAGGCGATGACCTCCGATACGGGCCGTCGCACCACGAGCACCCGCTCCACACTGATCACCGTACGGCCTCCTCCGCCTCGCACCGGTCCGCGCTCCGGCACCGGTCGTCCTGGTTTCCGGCGTGGCCCCCGGACCGGATGCACCCGAGGATCCGGCCGCGCGGGGGACGGCGTCCGGCTCACCAGCCCCACGTGCCGGGACCGCCCTTGAAGGGGCCCTCGATCTCGCGGGTGATCCACCCGCCGTAGAAGTCGCCGTCCTGGGCGGTCACCGGCTCCCCGTCGACCGCGCATCCCACCGCGGACGGATAGAAGGCGAGGTGGCCGCGGAGCGCCTCGTACGGACCGAGGGGTTCCTCGTAGCTCCACGCGGCGCGGGGGACGACGAGCCCGCCGACGACGACGTCCCAGTAGGAGGCGGCGCCCTTCCACTCGCAGTGGGTGCGTCCGGGCCGGGGGCGCAGGAACTCCGCGCGCACGTCGCGGCGGGGCAGGTAGTACGTCGGTGGGTGGCTGGTCTCCAGGACCCGCAGGGCGGCGCGGGTGTCCGCGACGATCCGGCCGTCCACCGTCACCGTCACGCGGCGGTCGTCGCCGACCAGGAGGGGCGGGCGCGGGTAGTCCCACACGCTCTCCGTCGGCCGCTCGCCGGGGTGAGCGGGCCGCCGGACGCCGTCCGCCGCTTCGTCCGCGCCGTCCATGGGCCCTCCTCGGCTCTCGTCATGGCTCCGCTGCCCGTTCTTCCGCCCCGCACCGGTCCGCGGATGCGAGGGGGGCGCCCGGCTGGGGCGGACGGGTGAACGGCTCGCCACCGGCCGTGAAGGCGCATCCGGGCGCTCTTCGGGGCGAGAAAAAGGCATGGAAGCACCACAAAAGGTGCCTCGGTACAGGTCCGTTCGCGCGGAGACCGATCCCCACGGCGGTCGCCCGGGCGACGGACGGAACCACGGACAGGCAGGGAAACCGCTGTGCGACTCAAAGACGAACTTCCTGTGGACCACCACCTCGCCACCGTGTACCGCTGGGGCGCCGCCCTCTGCGGCTGCGTCCTGCTCGTGTTCGGCTGCCTCGGCTTCGCCGACGCGCTGAGCCCCTTCGACACCTCCGGCGCGCAGATCGCCGGAATGACCACCAACACCGCGCTGAGCTGGATCTCGGTGCTCACCGGGCTGCTCCTCCTGGCCGGCGCGGTCGCGGGCGGGAACACCGCCTCCACCATCAACCTGGCCGTGGGCGGCGCGTTCCTGCTCAGCGGCTTCTACCACCTGTTCGTGCTCGACCGGCCCGCCAACTTCCTCGACTTCGGCATGACCAACGTGATGTTCAGCTTCCTCATGGGGCTCCTGATCCTCACGTTCGGCATGTACGGGCGGGTGTCCAGCAAGCTGTCGCACGACAACCCCTACTGGCGCAGGCGCCACCCGCGCGAGGCCGCCGCGGAGTCGCTGGCACGCCGCCGTCGCCTCGCCGCGGCGTCCCTCCCGCCCGGGGCCGCGCGCACCACGGCTCCGGCGCTCCCCGGATCGGCCGGTGCGGCGGTTTCCGAAGGGCCCCCGAGGTGACCGCGGTCCTGGTCGTGGGGGCGACGGGGATGGTCGGCGGGCTCGCCGCGCGGGCCCTGCACCGGCAGGGCGCCTCGGTGGCCCTGGCCGGCCGGAACGCGGAGCGGCTCGCCGACCTGTCACGGCTGCCCGGCGACTGCCCCCGGCGTCGCTTCGACGCCTACGACCTCGACGGCTGCGCGGCCCTCGCACCCTGGGCGGCCCGCTCCCTCGGGCGCCTGGACCGTGTCGTCGTGGCCGTCGGCGTGGCGGGCTTCGGCCCGGCCGAAAGCGTCGACGAGCCCGCCGCCGAGCACCTCATGACCGTGAACGCCCTGGCACCCATGGCGGTGGTCCGGGGCGCCCTGACGGTCCTGGAGGCCGGAGGCGCGATCGGCGTCGTCACCGGCGCGGTCGTCGACGCGCCCCCGCGGGGCATGGCCGACTACGCCGCGGCCAAGACGGCCCTCGCCACCTGGCTGGCCGTCGTCGGCAGGGAACAGCGGGCGCGCGGCGTCCGGATCGTCGACGCGCGCCTGCCGCACCTGGAGGGCGGGTTCGCCGCCCGGGCGGTGACCGGGGAGCCGCCGAGGCTCCCGCCCGGAGCCGACCCGGCGGCGGCGGTCGAACGGCACCTGCTCGCGCCCTTGGCCGGCGCCCCGGAGCGCCCGCACAGCGTCCCCGGCGCCCCGGAGCGCCCGCACTGAGCGGCCCCGGGGCGCCGGTGCGTCCCTCAGGCGTGCGGGCTGTCGGCGCCGGCCGCCGCGGGGCGCTCCGCGCGGGCGGGGCAGCAGCCGATCGGGCAGAGGTCGTGCGAGGGGCCGAGCGCGCCCAGGGCGCAGCGCTCGGCGCGCTGCCCGCGTTCGGTGGCGGCGCGTTCCAGGACGAGGTCGCGCACGGCCGCCGCGAACCGCGGGTCGGCCCCGACGGTCGCCGAGCGGCGGACCGGGAGGCCGAGCTCGGCGGCTTTGGCGGTGGCCTCGGTGTCGAGGTCGTAGAGGACCTCCATGTGGTCGGAGACGAAGCCGATGGGGACCATGACGACCGCGGGCGCCCCGGCGCCGTGCAGCTCCTCCAGGTGCTCGCAGATGTCAGGTTCCAGCCACGGGACGTGCGGGGCGCCGCTGCGCGACTGGTACACGAGCTGCCAGGGGTGTGCGACGCCGGTCTCCTCGCGGACGGCGTCGGCGACCAGCCGGGCCACGTCCAGGTGCTGCTTCACGTAGGCGCCGCCCTCGCCGTGGTCGGCGACGGGGCCCGAGGTGTCGGCGGCGGAGTCGGGGATGGAGTGCGTGGTGAACGCGAGGTGCGCCCCGGCCCGCACGGACGGGTCGAGCTCGTCGAGCGAGGCGAGGACGCCCTCGACCATGGGGCGGACGAAGCCGGGGTGGTTGAAGTAGTGCCGCAGCTTGTCGATGCGGGGCAGCGGGAGTCCCTCCGCTTCCAGCTCGGCGAGGGAGTCCGCCAGGTTCTCGCGGTACTGGCGGCAGCCGGAGTAGGAGGCGTAGGCGCTGGTGGCGAGGACGGCGATGTGACGCCGGCCGTCGGTGATCATCTCGCGCAGGGTGTCGGTGAGGTACGGCGCCCAGTTCCGGTTGCCCCAGTAGACCGGCAGGCCGAGGCCGGCCTCGGCGAAGTCCGCGCGCAGGGCGTCGAGCAGCGCGCGGTTCTGGTCGTTGATGGGGCTGACGCCACCGAAGAGGAAGTAGTGCTGCCCCACCTCCTTCAGCCGTTCCTTGGGGATGCCACGGCCGCGGGTCACGTTCTCCAGGAACGGGACCACGTCGTCCGGGCCCTCGGGGCCCCCGAAGGAGAGCAGCAGCAGGGCGTCGTACGGGGCGGGATCGAGCTCGTCGGACATCGGGGGTTCCTCGCATCGGGCGGACGGTTCGCTACGGGTCCTTCGGCGCGCGGCCCGGCAGGGATGCGGTGTGCCCCGTACGGGCGACCGCCGGCGCGGCCGAGGCCGCCGGGGGCGGGCGGGGAGGACGAGGGCCCGGAGCACCGGCTGCGGAGCGCGCATCCGCCGGAGCGCTCCGTACGGAAGAGCTTCCCACCGACACCCTCGAGGAGCGTCCAGCCCATGCGACGACGTCCGTCCGCCGCGGAGCGCGTCTCCGCCGTCCTGCTCACCACGGCCCTCGCCTCCCTCGCGCTCGTGCCCACGGCCACGGCGCACTCCGACGGCCCGGCCCGTGCCGTCGGCACCGTCGACCTCGCCCGCTACACCGGAACCTGGTTCCAACTCGCCGCCGTGCCGCAGCTGTTCGAGCTCCAGTGCGCCAAGAACGTCAAGGCCGTCTACGGCGCGACCGGCCGCGGCGGGGTCGCCGTGGCCAACAGCTGCACGACCTGGCTGGGCACCTCCAGCCGGATCAGCGGGGAGGCGCTTCCCCTCGACGCGACGAACACCCGCCTCAACGTCTCCTTCCTGCCCGGCAAGGACGGCTACCGGCACGGCACCGAGGCGAACTACGTCGTGGCGGGCCTGGGGCCCGCGTACGAGTGGGCCGTGGTGACCGACGAGAGCCGCGCCTCCGGCTTCGTCCTCTCCCGCACTCCCCGCCTGGATCCGGCGCGGACGGCCGACGTCCTCCGCGCGGTCCGGGGAGCGGGACTCGACCCCGGGGCCTTCCGCACGACCCGGCAGGACGGCGGTGACCCCGCCTGGCGGCTCGTCCCCTGACGTCCGGCCCCGCGCGGCGAGCCGGCGGGCGCGTTGCTCCCACCGGAGCACCGGTGGATAGCCCGCCCCCGCCCGGGGGTAGCCCTCACCCCGGCGTGCGCCCCCGGCGCGCCGCCCCTTCCTTCCGGACGACGAGAGGAGACCCGTACCCGTGCGCTGCGACGTCGCCATCATCGGGGCCGGGGCGGCCGGGCTGTCGCTGGCCTGGCGGCTCCTGTGCCCGCCGCGCGGAGCCGCGGTCCCCTCCGTCGTCCTCGTCGACGCGCCCCCCGGCCCGCTCCGGCCCCCACCGCGCACCTGGTGCTACTGGGAGCGGGGGACCGGCGAGTACGACGCCCTGCTCACGGCCTCCTGGCCCCGGGTACGGCTCCACGGCGGCGACGGCCGGCCGGTCCGGCGCGACCTGGGCGCACTGCGCTACAAGATGCTCACCTCCGAGTCGTTCACCCGGGGCATCCGGCCGCGGCTCGCCGGACTCGTCCGTGTCGAGGCCGTCGCCGAGCACGTCGCCGACGGCCCCGGCGGCGCCACCGTCTCCTGCCGCACCGCCGCCGGCCGCGAGCGGCAGGTCCACGCGCGCTGGCTCTTCGACACCAGGCCGCCCGCCCCCCTCCCGCCCAGCCGGGTGAGCCTCCTCCAGCACTTCAAGGGATGGTTCCTGCGCTCCGAACGACCCGTCTTCGCGCCCGACACCGTCGACCTCATGGACTTCCGCACGCCGCAGCCGCCGCAGGGGCTCTCCTTCGGCTACGTGCTGCCGCTGTCGCCGAACGAGGCCCTGGTGGAGTACACCGAGTTCAGCCGGGAGCCGCTGCCCGACGAGGCGTACGAGCGGGCCCTGCGGCACTACACCGCCACCCTCCTCGGGATCGGCGCGTTCGACGTGCGCGGCGTGGAACGGGGACGCATCCCGATGACGGACGCGCGGTACGACCGCCGCACCGGGCGGAGCACCTTCCGCATCGGTGCCGCGGGCGGCGCGGTGCGACCCTCCACCGGTTACGCCTTCGCGGCCATCCAGCGCCAGACACGCGCCGTGGCGGCCCTCCTGCACGCCGGCCGCGACCCCCTTCCCCCGCCCGCCTACCCCCGACGGTCGCTCCTCATGGACGCGATCCTCCTGCGCGGCATCGACACCGGCAGGATCTCCGGGCCCGACTTCTTCACCCGGCTCTTCGAAGAGGTCCCTCCCGAACGGCTGCTGCGTTTCCTCGACGGGGACACCCGGCCGTCCGAGGAGGTGCGCATCGGCCTGCGCACCCCCGTGCTCCCCATGCTCCGCACCACCGCGGAGCTGCCCTTCCTCGCCCGCCGGGCCTGAAGCCGCCCCTTCGTCACGAGAGTGGATCCCCGCCATGCGCCACAGCCGGAACGGCACCCCCGCACGAGGCCGCGACCGGAGGGCGGTCGTCCTGCCCGCCGCCGACGGACGCCTCAGGCCACCGGCAGGACAGCGCCCGACCTGCGCCGTCGTCGGCGGCGGGATCGCGGGTATCGCGGCGGCCACGATCCTCGCCGAGCGGGGCGTCGCCGTCACCCTCTACGAACGGCAGCCCACCCTGGGCGGACGCCTCGCGGGGTGGGCGGACCGGCTGAGCGACGGATCGGAGGTGACCATGAGCCGTGGCTTCCACGCCTTCTTCCGGCAGTACTACAACCTGCGCGGTCTGCTGCGCCGGGTCGACCCCGGCCTCGACCGGCTCACCGGTCTGCCGGACTACCCGTTGCGGCACGGCTCCGGTCTGTACGACAGCTTCGCCCGCGTGCCCCGTACACCGCCGTGGAGCGCGCTCGGCTTCGTCGCCCTCAGCCCCAGCTTCGGGTGGCGGGACCTCGGCCGCATGAACGCCCGTGCCGCGCTGCCGCTGCTCGACGTCCGGGTGCCCGACGTCTACCGGCGCTTCGACGGCGTCAGCGCCCGCGCCTTCCTCCACGGCATCGGCTTCCCCCCGGCGGCCCAGCACCTCGCCTTCGAGGTGTTCTCGCGCAGCTTCTTCGCCGACCCCGACGAACTGTCCGCCGCCGAACTGGTGCTGATGTTCCACGTCTACTTCCTCGGCTCCTCCGAGGGACTGCTCTTCGACGTGCCGGACGAGCCCTACCCGCAGGCCCTGTGGGACCCCCTCGGCGCCTATCTGCGCGGCCACGGCGCCCGCGTCCTCACCGGCACCGGCGTCCGGGAACTGGCACCGGCACCCGGCGGCGGCCACACCGTCCTGTCCGACGACGGGCCCCGGCACGCCGACGCCGTCGTCCTCGCCACCGACACCGACGGCCTGCGCGCGATCGCCGAGGCGTCCCCCGCCCTCTGCGACGCCCCCTGGCGCGCCCGCATCGGCGCGCTCCGCACCGCGCCCCCCTTCCTCGTCTCCCGGCTCTGGCTCGACCGGCCCGTCGCCCCGCACCGGCCGGGTTTCCTCGGGACCAGCGGATTCGGCCCCCTCGACAACATCAGCGTCCTCGACCGGTGGGAGGGCGAAGCCGCCCGCTGGGCCGCCCGCACCGGCGGGGCGGTGGTGGAACTGCATGCCTACGCCGTCGACCCCGCCGCACACCCCCGCGAGCTCTCCCGCGAACTCGTGGCGCAGCTGCGCCGCGCCTGGCCCGAGACCCGGGCCGCCGCGATCCTCGACGAACGGCACGAACTCCGCTCCGACTGCCCGCTCTTCGAGGTCGGCGGGCACCGGAACCGGCCGACGGTCCACACCCCCGATCCCACCGTCACGGTCGCCGGGGACCTGGTCCGCACGGAACATCCCGTGGCCCTCATGGAGCGTGCCGCCACCACGGGCTTCCTCGCGGCCAACGCCCACCTGCGCAGGTGGGGGCTCCGCGGACAGACGCTGTGGACCGTGCCCCCGGCCGGCCGTTCGGCCGCCCTCCGGTTCCTCGCCAGGGCGGCCGGGGAACCCCGGCCGGCCGGCTGAGCGGGCGGCGCCCCCCCGCGCCCCCTACCCCGGGAACCGCCCCGTGCTCCGCAGCAGCCAGCGGCGCTCCGCGTACGCCAGGTCGTCCCGCCACAGCCGCGCCGACGCCGACCGCATCGCCGGGCGCAGCAGCGGGGCCAGGGCCCGGGCCGCCGCGAAGCCCGTTCGGTCCGAGGCCGCCACGACGGCCTCCACCACGGCGGTCCGCGGGCGGGCGGCCCCCGGGGCGGTCAGCGGAGTGGCGTGGGTCTCGACGACGGACCCCACGCCCTCGCCGCCGGTGATGCGCATGGTGACGGTCCGCGGCTCCGGCGCCGTGAAGGCCGCCGTCACCGGCACCACCACCCGGCCCGCCACCTTGAACGACACCCGGACGACCAGGGCGTCCTCCTCGTCGCCCACCCCGTCCGGCGGAGCGGAGAGCACCTCCAGGTCCACGAACGAGTACGGGTGAAGCCACGCACCGTGCCACGGGTCGAGCCGGTTGGCGACGACGTCCTCGGCCTCGCACACGCCCACGCCCGTGTGGACCGCCGCGACCGCCTCCGCGACGGGCGGCCTCGGCGGCACCACCGGCCGGTCCGTCGGAGCCTCGCCGCCGACCTCGTCGAGGCGCACCCAGACCAGCACCCCGTCGTCGTACGCGGGCCACGGCTCCCAGCCCGCGGTCGGGGAGCCGTCCAGCGCCAGACCGTGCCAGCGGCAGATGAGCGTCCCGCACCGCACCACGCCGTCCTTCAGGGCGGCCCCGAGGTGGGGGCAGACGCCCGAGCCCGCGCGCACGCCGCCGCCGGCGTCGCGCCACAGCACGACCTCCGTCCCCGCGACGGTCCTGCCCGCCGGCCGGTCGGCGCGGAAGTCCCGGCTCGCCCCCACGACGTACCAGTTGCCGGACGGCCGGGCCGTCGCCCGCTTCAGTGCGGCGGCGATCCCCGCCGGACGCGCCTGTCGCCAGGTCGCCCGCTGCTCCTCCCAGGGCACCGGCGCGCGGCGCAGGCTCAGGGGCAGACGGCGCCGGTCGCCCCGGCGGATCGGTTCGCTCACCGGGCGTTCCTCCTCGTCGTCCCGTGCGGTCCGCCCGCCCCGCTCCGGCCCACGGACTCCTCCGGCCGGCCGCCGGGACGGCCGGGGCCGTCCGTCCCGCCCGCCCGGCGTCCGCGGCCGCGCGCGGCAAGTGCCCTGGTGAGGCCGGGCAGCGCGATCGACGCCCGCCGTCGCGCGCCGACCACCGCCCGCCGGTGCAGCACCGCGTACCCCTCCTTTTCGATGACCGTCAGGATCTCCCGGTACAGGACGAAGGCCGTGCGCACGCACGGCGCCGAGACCGGGTCGAGCAGGGCGATGCCCGGTTCCGCCTCGCGGTACACGTCCCGGGTGAGGGCCGCGGCGGCGCGCAGCGCGTCGGTGATGCGCGGGTCGCGGCAGCCGGTCAGCCTGCTCCACCGCAGCAGGTCCCGGTCCACCCCGGACGCGGCGAGCAGGTCCGCCGGCAGGTACACCCGGCCCCGGTCCAGGTCCTCCCCGACGTCGCGGAGGAAGTTCGTCAGCTGGAAGGCGATGCCGAGCGAGGCCGCGTACGGCTCGGCCTCCTCCCGCGGGCAGACGGTGCCGAGGACCGGCACCATCTGCAGGCCGATGACGGCCGCCGAGCCGTGCATGTAGCCGCGCAGGTCCGCGTACGTCGCGTACTCCCGCACGAAGAGGTCGCTGCGCATCGACCCGAGGAAGTCGTCGAAGTGGACCGCCGGGATCCCGAGGCGCACGCGGGTGTCCGAGGCCGCCGCGACGGCGGGGTCCGTGACGGGTTCGCCCCGCAGGGCGGCGTGCCACTCGCCTTCCAGCGCGTCGAGCGAGGCCGCCCGCTCCCGAGGCGTCGTGCCGGCCGTCTCGTCCACGATGTCGTCCGCGCGCCGCGCGAAGCCGTACAGGGCGTGGACCGCGCTGCGGCGGTCCAGCGGCAGGAGGCGCGTGGCCAGGAAGTACGTCCTGCCGTGGCGCGCGTTCAGCCGGCGGCACTCCGCGTAGGCCGCCCGCAGCGCCGGGTCGCGCACCCCCGGCGGCGTCGAGCTCCCGGGCCGTCACGAGCCCTCCAGGTTCGCGGCGGCGGGGGCCGCGCGGCGGACGGCGGCCCGTCCGGCACCGGTGATCCGCCGGGCGGCCAGCTTGCCCGAGACGATCACGGGGGGCACGCCGACGCCCGGGGTGGTTCCGCAGCCCGCGAGCACGACGTTCTCCGTGCCCCGGACCAGGTTCCGCGGCCGGAACGGCCCGGTCTGGGCGAAGGTGTGCGAGAGCGAGAACGGGGTGCCCGCGCTGTGCCCCTGACCGGCCCAGTCGGCGGGCGTCACCAGGCACTCCTCCTCGATCGACGCGCCGAAGCCGCTCAGCCCGCGCCGCTCCAGTTCGCCGACCAGGGAGTCCCGGTAGGCAGGGGCCAGCTCGCCCCAGTGCGCGGGACGCGGACCGATCTCCGTGTTCGGGCAGGGCGCCAGGACGTAGTGGAGGTGACGGCCGGGTGGCGCGAGCGCGGGGTCCGTGGCCGTCGGGCGGGTGACGAGCAGGGAGGGGTCGGTCATCAGCTCTCCGGTTCGGGTGAGTTCGTCGAAGGTGCGGGACCAGGCGGAGCCGAAGAGCAGGGTGTGGTGGGCGAGCTCGGGCCAGGTGCGGTCCGTCCCCGCGTGCAGGATCACCGCGCTGGGGGAGTGCCGGGACCGCAGCGGACGGCGGGGCGCACGCCCCAGGAGCCGGTACGCGAAGGGGAGTTCCGTGGTGAGCACGACCGCGTCGCACGGAATCCGTCCCTGATCGGTCCGGACCGCCGTCACCCGTTCCCCCGACCGTTCGAGGGCCGTGACCCGCTCCCCGAACCGCAGGGCGGCGCCGGAGCGGCGGGCCGCGTCCGCCATGGCCGCGGGCACGGCGTGCATGCCGCCGCGCGGGAAGAACACCCCGGCCACGGTGTCCATGTAGGCGATGACCGCGTAGGCGGCCAGCGCCCTCGACGGGGGGACTCCCGCGTAGAGGGCCTGGAAGGAGAAGACGCGCCGCAGCCGTTCGTCCGACAGGAAGGACCCGATCGCCCGGTCGAGGCGCCCGAGCCCTCCGAGGGCGGCCAGCCGGGCCAGGTCCGGATGGAGCAGCTGCGCCGGCGAGTCGAAGTTCGCGTCGATGAAACGGCGCTCCTGCACCGCGTACAGCCTGCCCAGCCAGGCGCGCAGGCGCAGGTAGGCGTCGGCCTCGCGGGCCCCGGCGAAGCGCTCCACCTCGGCGGCCATGACGTCCGCCTCCGTGTGGACGTCGACGCGGCTGCCGTCCCAGAACAGGGCCCGGTACGCCGGGTGCAGCGGTACCAGCTCCACCCGGTCGTACAGCGAGTCCCCGACGGCCGCGAACGCCTCGTCCAGCAGGGCGGGCATCGTCAGGACGGTGGGCCCCGTGTCCACCCGGAAGCCGCCGAGTTCCATCCGGCCGGCCCGCCCGCCCGGCACGGGTTCCCGCTCGACGACCGTCACCTCCCGCCCGGCGCCCCGCAGATGGAGCGCCGCCGACAGGCCCGCGAAGCCGGCTCCCACGACGACGACGTGGTCCGTCCGGCCCCGCACCCGCCTCATCGGCCCGCTCCCGACACGGCCACCGCACGCCCGGCCGCCGCACGCCCGGCCGCCGCTCCGGTGAACGCCCCGTCCTCCGCGGCGGCATCCCCGGCCCCCGCGCCGCTCCCACCGCCACCCTCGCCGTCCCCACCACGATCCGCGGCAGGGAACGCGACACCGCCGGCGTCGAGGAGGAGCCGTGCCACGCGCGCGGCAGGTCCCGGCACCAGCTCCGTCTGCCGGAGGGTCCGCAGCGTTCGCGAACAGAGCCGTTCCGCGCGCTCGGCGACGTGGGCCCGGGCGCCGCAGGACTCCAGCAGCCCGATCACGCGGCGCAGCTCCCGTTCGGTGGCGGTGGGGGAGCCCACCACGGCGTCGAGGAGGCGGAGCCCCTCGGTGTCCCCGCCGCGGACGCACAACGCCCGTGCCACGGCCATGAGATAGGTCGCCTTGCCCGCCCTGAGGTCCTCGCCGGCCGGTTTGCCGGTGCGCCGCGGATCGCCGAACACCCCCTGGAGGTCGTTCTGCAGCTGGAAGGCGATGCCCGCGCACAGCCCCGCCCGGTTCAGGCCCCGCAGCGTCCGCGCGTCGGCCCCCGCCAGAAGGGCTCCCAGCAGCAGGGGATGCACCGCGGAGTACCGCGCCGTCTTCAGGACGGCCGTCCGCATCGCCCGACCGGCGGACCGCGAGCCGGTGGCCTGCGTCTGGAGGTCCAGGTACTGGCCGGCGACCATCTCGGTCCGCATCGCCCGCCACCGCGCGCCGAGACCGGCGGAGTGCGGGGTCGTCAGGAGCACCTCCGCGAACGCGTCGTCCGCCCAGGCGAGGGCCAGGTCACCCGCGAGGACGGCGCCGGAACCGCCGAAGCCGCCGAACGGCCCGTCGAGGCCGTCCGTTCCGTACTGGCGCTCCAGGGAGACGTGGACGGAGGGGCTTCCCCTGCGGATCCGGGAGCCGTCCATCACGTCGTCGTGGATGAGGGCGCAGGTCTGGACGAGCTCGACGGCGGCCGCCATCCGCAGGGCCGCGTCGGCCTCCTCGGCGCCGCCTCCCGCCGCGCGCATGGACCACCACAACAGCTGCGACCTTCGGCGTCCGCCACCGGCCGCGAAGGCGGCCACCCGCCCGGCGATGTCCGCGGCGAAGGTCCCGTCCACGGTCCGGGCCTCGGCGACCCGCCGCCGGAGGAGGTCGTCGATCACGAGGGTCAGGGCCGCGGGGACGTCCCTGTCGATGGAACGGGGGTCGAGAGTGCGCATGTGGTTTCCCTTGCTGCCGTGCGTCGGGCAGTGCGGTGCGTCTGGATGTTCCGTACCGCGGTCGCGCGCGGATGCAGCAGACCATGGGCCGACCGGGGGTTCGCACGGGCCCGCGAACGGCGTTCCCGGGGAGCGCGGCGCGTCCCGTGGCCCGGACGGACCCGGTGGGGAAGCCTGGGGGTCCGCACCGACCAGGGAGGTTCACGACCATGCTGCGTGACGGAGACCTCGCCGCCGCGTTCGACCACGCCTCACCGACCTACGACCGCATGACGTCCGCCAGCCCGGGATACCGCGCGCAGCTGCGCCGGTCCGCCCGGCGGCTCGGGCTCCCCGGCGAAGGCGCCGGACTCACCCTGCTGGACCTGGGCTGCGGCACCGGCACGTCCACCGGGGCGCTGCTCCACGCGGCGCCGCGGGCGACCGTGGTCGGCGTCGACGCGTCGGCCGGCATGCTCGCGCGCGCCCGGGCCAAAGCGTGGCCGGAGCGCGTCTCCTTCGTCCACGCCCCGGTCGAGCGCATGGCCGAGGTCGAGGCCCGGGGACCGTACGACGCCGTCCTCGCCGCGTACCTGCTGCGCAACGTCGCCGATCCCGACGCCGTGCTGCGCCTCGTCCACCGGCTCCTGCGGCCCGGCGGCCGCCTCGCCGTGCACGAGTACAGCCTCGGCGGACGGCCCGTCGACCGGCTCGTGTGGAAGGCGGTCGTGAACGGTTTCGTCAGGCCCTGGGCCCGGCTGCACGGGGACGCGGAACTGTACGGACACCTCTACCGCAGCGTGCTGGCCTTCGACACGCCGGACGCCTTCACCGCCCGGCTCCGGCGCGCCGGGTTCACCCGGGTGCGCTGCCTTCCGCAGCCGGGCTGGCAGACGGGCATCACGCACACCTTCGTCGCGCAGCGCCCCTGAACTCCCGCGCCGCGCCCCTCAACTCCCGGGCCTCCCCGGGCGGGGGAAGGGGCGGCGGGGCGGACGGCGCGGGGGAGGGGCGCGCACGGCCGGACCGCGCCGGATGGCGACCGGCGGACACCCGTGGTCGGCTGACGTCGTGGGCACCCTTTAGCTGCCGCCTCGTCCCGAGGGACCCGTCACGGCGGTCAGCATCGCGACCCCCTCCCCTTCCCCCGGAAGTGTCCGGAGACGACTGGTGTCCGAAAGACCGCCCTCGCCCGCGTGCGCCCACTGCCAGGACCGGAGCGACGACGGGCCGCCTCACGGCGACCTCGTGCGCGAGACCTTCGAGGCCCTGTTCAGCGCCTGGTATCCCCGGGTCCTGAGGTGGGCCCGGTACCGCTGCGTCGACCTCCACGACGCGGAGGACGTCGCCCAGCAGGTGTTCGTGGACGTCTGGCTGCACTCCCGCAGGTACTGCCCCCGCCGCGGCGGCCTCGGGCCGTGGCTGTACGGCATCACCGCCCACAAGGCGGCCGACGCGTCGGGGGGCCCGGCTCCGGGACCGCGAAGGCGTCCGCCGCCTGGCGCGCGGCCCCGCCCCGGAGAGCCCGGACGCCTCCGCGCGCGCCGTCGAGCGCCTGAGCCTCGCCCCCCACCTGGCCGCACTTCCGGCCGACCGCCGCGAGATCCTCTTCCTCGCCTACTACCTGGGGCTCACCCAGCCGGAGATCGCGCACCGCCTCGGCCGTCCGCTCGGCACGGTCAAGAGCCACTCCAGGAGGGGACTGCGCGCGCTCGCCCTCGACGTCACCGAACGCGGGGGACCGACGGCACGGCGGAACGCGCGCCCACCGACCCGGACATCTCCCGGATGAGCCCGCGCGCCGTCCAGTCCGGACCCCGGCGCCCGACCCACCGCGACCACCGGCCGAGACCCGGGGACGGTGCGTCGAGCAGCCGCCGCAGGGCCCGCCCGGCCGAGCGCTCGTCCAGCCGGGAGGGGTCGACGCACCGGGCGACACCGGCCCGCTCGGCGTCGTGGGCGATGGCGAACTGGTCGCTGGAGAAGGGCAGGACGAGGGCGGGCACGCCCGAGGCCAGACACTCCGTGAAGGAGTTGTTCCCGCCGTGGTGGACCATCGCGTCCACCTTCCCCAGCAGCCATCGCTGCGGCACCGTCGCTGCCACGTGCACGTCGGGCCCCGCGAGCGAGGACAGGGCCGCCGCCCGGTCGCCCGCCGCCACCACCGCGGCCGCTCCGGGGACATGGGCGCGCAGCCCCTTCACGAGGAGCGCCAGGACGTCGTCGCGGGCGGAGAGGAAGGTGCCGAGGGCGATCAGCACCAGGCGGTCGTGCCCGGCCCTGAGCCGCCGCACCACCTCCTGCCACTCCGGGCCCGGCTCCGGCTCCGCTGCGGGCACGGAGTGCCCGCCGTACAGCACCGACGGCCCGTTCTCCGGGTGGCTCGGCAGCCACGGGAACTCGGGGTAGGTGAACGCCACGGCGTACGGGGAGGCCAGGGCGAAGGCCCGGCCCGTGGGCCGCGCCTCCGGGGCGTGGACGCGCGCCACGTCGGCGAAGCGCCGGGTGAACGCCGTCTCCACGGCCCCCGCCGCCGCGTGCAGCTCCGCCAGCTGCTCCGCCCCGGGCCGGATCCCCCGCGGCCACGCGTAGGGCACGCCGAACGGCACGTCGTCGGAGGACGGCACGTACGTGGGATGGCCGGGGCAGAACGTCGCGTAGCGCAGCCCCAGGCAGTGCAGGGCGAGGGTGACGGGGTAGCTCAACTGGTCGACGACGTACCAGTCCGGGCGCAGCCGCGCGTCCAGGGCGCGGAGCGCGGCCAGCGTCCCCTCGGGATCGGACAGCATGTCCCGGCCGCGGTGCCGGGCCTGCGTGAGCAGGGCGGACACCGGCCCGCGCCGCGTGGAGTCCAGGAACTCCTCCAGGCGCTCGGCCTCCCCGGGCGCCTGCCGGGTGCCGCGCGCCACCCCGGTGTTCGCGTTCCGGGTCACGGTCAGCGGCTCGAACGCCACCCCCGCGCGAGCCGCGAACCCCTCGAACGACGGGCCGGACGCGAAGACCACGTCGGCCCCCTCGCGGGCGAGCCCCCCGGCCAGCACCGAGAGCGGCTGCGCGTGGGAGGCGAAGGGGGGACTGACGACGACCACGCGCGGTGCGCGCTCCAGGGTGACGGTTGATGACTCCATGCCGAGCGCTTCGCCCCCGCCGGGCCGGTCGGATGCGCCGGCACCGGACGGGACCGGCCGGCACCCCCTGTCTCCCCGGCGTCCCCCGCTTCCCCGTCGCCCCCCGCCTCCCCGGCACCCGTCGCCCCCCGCGCTCACGGCTCCTGCATCCGGCGGGCGGACCGCGGGCGAAGAACAGCCCGCCGACCGTCGTCGACGAGGAGAAGCGATGAACCGTTCCCACACCGCCCGGACAGGCGCCGTGCCCGCGGGTCACCACCCCCTGCGCGCCGCGCGTACGGCCGCGGGGGAACCGTCCGAGCCGTTCCTGGCCGTCCGCGCGGCGCACTGGCGAGCGCCCCTGACCGGCGACGCCCCCGGCTGGCGGGGCACCCCGCACCTGCTCGCGGAACTGGTGCGCGCCGAGTACCGGGGAGGCGGCTCCGGGACGGACCCGGCGGGCTTCGCGACGCCCCGTGACCTCCGGCTGGCGCGGCTGCGGCGGCTGGTGCGCGCGGGAGGCGTTCCGACACCGTCCGAGTGCGTCCGGCTGCTGGACGGCGGCGAGCACGCCCGCGCCGCCGTCTTCGACGCCTGGCAGGACGTCGTCCGCCGGTCCGGCCCGACGAGGGCGGAGGCCGCCCTGCGCGCCGGCCTCCGGGCCGGGGCCGCCCCGGAGCCGGCCGCCGCGGCGATGCTGGACCTCGCCGCCGCGGCCACGCTGCGCCCCCTCACCCGGCCGGAGCTCCGCGAGGCCGCGAGCGCGCCCGGCCGCCAAAGGCGGCACGCCGCGTGGCGGCTGCTCGCCGCGACGGGCGGGCGTTCGCTCATACCCGACGTCGGCACGGCCGGGGACGCGTACGAGCGGACGCTCCTCACCCTGCTCGGCCGGAACCCCCCGGCCGAGCGGGTGCGGGGCGGACCGCGCCGGGGCATCGTCGTCGCCCAGTCCATGCTGCTGGGGCGCCTCGACCGTCCGGGCGAGGGCATGAGCGGCGGCCTCGGAGTCCTCCTCAGCTCCCTCGGGGACGCCCTCGCGGGCACCGGGCCCGTCGCCCGGGTGCTGACCGTCGTCACGGCCTGCACGCCGGAGCTGGCGGCCGACCCCGTCCTGCTGCGGCGGCGCTCCCCGGGGCACTGGGTCCTCAGGATCCCGGTGGACAGCGCGAACCAGCTCCGCCCCGACGAGTTCGGACGGCACCGGGAGGCCATGGCCTGGTGGGCCGCCGAGCTCTTCTCCTCGCTGGCCACGCCGGTCGACGTCCTGCACGTCCGCTACGCCGACGACGGCTCGCTCGCCCTTGCCGAGGGCGCCCGCAGGGCCGGCACGAGGGTCGTCTTCACGGCCACCCCCGATCCGCACCGGCAGCTGACCGAGCGGTACGACAAGCCCGCGCCCGACGGCACGGCCCTCCGGGACGACCTGCACCGCGTGTTCGTCGCGGACCGGCTGGTGGAGCGCGCCGACCGCGTGGTGGGCATCGCGGGCCGCGACGGCGGGGCGACGGAGCTGCTCGGGTACTTCCCGCAGCTCCTGGGCCGCGACGGCGCCGGCGTGCCGAGCGCGCCCCCGGAGGGCATCCCGCCCTACCTGCCGCCCCCTCGCGCGCAGGCGAGGCGCGCGGAACTCCTGCGAACGGTCGACGCGGCCGTCGCGGCCACCCCGGAGCCCGCCGGCGGCGGCACTCCGGCGGTGCTGCTCTGCGTGGGACGGCTCCACCCGGTCAAGCAGCAGGACCTCCTGGTCCGTGCCTGGATCGGCTCCGGGTGCCACCGGCGGGCGGCCCTCGTCCTCGTCGGCGGCAGCGCGCACGCCGGCGACCCCGTCGAACGCGCGATGCGCGCACGCGTCGAGGACGCGCTCCGGGCCTGCCCCGAGGCGCGACGGCGCCTGGTGCTGCTGCCCGCCCTCTCCAACGCGGAGGTCCGGATGCTCGAACGCGGCCTGGCCGATCCGGCGCGGTCGTCCTCCGCGCGGTACGTGTGCGCGAGCGCCAAGGAGGAGTTCGGCCTCGGGCTCCTCGAAGCGATGGAGGCGGGGCTGCTCGCCGCGGGCCCGCTGCGCGGCGGCGTGCCGCACTATCTCGTCGACGGACACAACGGGCTCCTCATCGACACCTCCCGCGCGGAGACGCTCGGCGACGGACTGGCCCGCCTGCTCGCCGTCGACGCCGGGTCGGCCGCGGCGATGGCCGCCCGGGCCCAGGCACTGGTCCGCACCACCTTCTCGTCCGCCGCCATGGCCGGGACGCTGGCCGAGCACTACGCCGCGGTCGCGGAGGCCGGCGCGCCCACGGCCACGAGCCGCGGGCCCGCCGCCCCGGCCGTACCGGCGTCCACGCACTGACCGGCCTCGGGGGCCCGGCCGTCCCTTGGTGCCTTCGTGACCACGCGAGTGTGCGTCGCCGAACCGGAACCCCCGGCGCCCTCCCCGGCGAGGTGGCAGGCGCCCGTGGGCGAGGGGAGCGCGGGCGCGTCGTCCGCGGCGTCCCGGACCCGACGGCGTCCCCCGGCACCGCCTCGCCGGCCGCCCGGGGGAGGGGGGTCAGGGGGTGAACACCTTCACGGAGTCGTCCGCCCCGTCGTTCCGGTTGATACCGATGAAGAAGTCGCTCCCGATATGGGTGATGTCCTCGATCTCGTCGAGCAGATTCCTCCCCGGAATACCGATATCGCTCTCCACGTCACCACCGGACCAGTTGTACTGGTACACCCAGTTCCAGCCGGTCTCGGGAGTCGAGCCGTTGATGGACTTGGTGTTCCAGATGTAATTCTCGGAGCAGTCGATTCCCTGGTCGGAACGATTGTCGTGACTCGTGAGATCGGTCTTCACCAGCTTCCATCCGCTCGTCAGCGAACCGGCGCCGGGGTGGGTCCACAGGTTGCCCGCGCGGCGGGCGGCGTAGCTGCCCGCCCCTCCCGCGGCCGTCGCGCTGTAGCAGAGGCCGCTGATGTCGCCGATGGGCAGATGGACGACCTCGCTCGCGCCGATGGCTCCCGCCGCGTTGAGGCGGACGATCGTCACGTCGTCGCTGGGGAACGCCGACTGGCTGCCCTGGGTCGCGATCAGGGCGGGGCCCTGGCCCTGGTAGTCGGGGTGGTAGGCGAGGTCGTTGCCGTGGCCGAGCGCCGGTATGGAGGTCGGCGCTCCGGCACAGGTCCAGCTGGTGCCGTCCCAGGTCGAGCCGTCGCGCAGCCACCGGGAGAGGACCGGCTCCGCCCCGCCGGCCTTGGTGAAGACGATGTACAGCTGGCCGCCCGGCCCCGCGACCATGCCCTGCATGACGGTGCGGCCCGCCCGGCACGCGCTGCTGGTCGGGATGGTGAGCCGTTCCTCGCCGCTCCTGTCGGTGGCGGCGGAGGCGGGCGTCGTCGCGGTGATGGCGATTCCGGTCACCATCGCCAGCGCGGACGCGAGACTCAGTAGTTTCTTCACGTGTTTCCCCCTTGTGGTTGGCGAGGAGGCTAGCATCACGCGTGTACCTTGCATCCGAACAGGCTTCGTCACCTGGGCGACGAATGTGGCGAGAATTCACCCACTCCGGAACGATCCTTCGCCTTCGCGCGGCACCGGGGCTTTCGAAAGGCGCGAAAAGGGTGAATGACGGGTGCGCCGGCCGGGGCGGGGGTACACGCACGGCATGAAACAGGTGGAACGACACAGACCAGGTGAGATCGTCACCCAGAGCGGTATCCACGCCTGCGACTGCGGCGCAGAACACCTCTGGAGCAAGAGCACCGATGTCCGCGGGCACCGCTTCCCGCCCCTGCCCTACGGCTGCGCGGGCCAGATCCGGGTCCTGCGCACCCGGGCCCATCCCGCCGCGAGCTGACGGTGGCGCTCCGGCTGCGGACCAGCGACGTGCGGGCGCCGGGCTGGCGTCGCGTGCGCCACGGCCGCGGGTTCCGCTACCTGGACCAGGACGGACGAGCGCTGTCCGCGACGGACCGGGAGCGGGTACGGGCTCTCGTCATCCCGCCGGCCTGGCAGGACGTCTGGATCTGCCCGTGGCCGAACGGGCACATCCAGGCGGTGGGAACGGACGCCGCCGGACGCCGCCAGTATCTGTACCACCCCCACTTCCGCCGGCAGCAGGACGCCGCGAAGCACCAGCACGTCCAGCGGGTCGCCCGCTCACTGCCCCGCCTGCGGCGACGCGTGGCGGCCGATCTCGCCGGACGCGGCCTGACCCGCAGCCGCGTGCTCGCCTGCCTGACCCGCCTGCTCGACCTGGGCTTCCTGCGCGTCGGCGGGGAGACCTACGCCCGTGACAACGGGAGCTTCGGCCTCACGACCCTGCTGCGGGAACACGCCACCTGCCACCGCGGCGAGATCCGGCTGAGGTTCCCCGCGAAGTCGGGCAAGGAGGTCACCCGCACCCTCGTGGACGAGCCGGCGTACACCGTGATCCGGGCGCTGCTGCGGCGCAAGGAGCCCGGCCCGAGGCTCTTCGCGTACTGGGAGCACGGGGCCTGGCACGAGCTTCACGCCGAGGACCTCAACGCCTACCTGCGGGACGGGTCGGGACAGGACGTGACGGCCAAGGACTTCAGGACCTGGTACGCCACCGTGCTGGCGGCGGTCGCCCTCGCCGTCGCCGAGGGCACAGCCGACGCCGCCCCCGCCCGCAGGGGCAAGGTCGTGGCCCACGCCGTACGGGAGGTCAGCGGCTACCTGGGAAACACCCCCGCGGTGTGCCGGGCCTCCTACATCCATCCGCGCGTCATCGAGCTCTACGAGGAAGGAGAGACCATCGCCGGCGCCCTTGACGGGCTGGGCGAGGAGGGCGTCTTCGGCCACCCGGCCACCCACGGCCGGGTCGAACGAGCCGTTCTGAGACTCCTGCGCTCACCGGCCGGATGAGAGCACCGGGGGCCTTCCGCGGGGCCGTCCCCGCCCGCTCACGGCGACGGCGGGGCGCCGGTGGCGCGCGCAGGGCCGACGGGGAGGCGGTAGAGGGCGAAGGCGTGGCGGATGACCGGCTGGGCCACGTTGCGCACGCGGACCCCGCCGGTGGTCAGGCCGTGCTCGGTGCCCAGGTGGGCGTGGCCGTGCACGGCGAGGTCGGCGCCGACGGAGTCGATCGCCTCGGCCAGCAGGTAAGTGCCCAGGAACGGGTAGATCTCCAGCGGCTCGCCGGCCAGGGTGTCGGGCACGGGCGAGAAATGCGTCAGGGCGATCCGTACGTCGCAGGCGCGGTCGGCCAGATAGGCGAGGGCCTCGGCCAGCCGGCCGGCGCTCTGCCGGGCGGCGCGGACGAACGCCTTCATCTCCGGCTCCCCGAACTCTCCGGCGCTGCGGCCGGCGAAGCCCCCGCAGAAGCCCTTGGTGCCCGCCACGCCGACCTGGTGCCCACCCGCGGACACCACGGTCGACCGGCCCTCCAGGACGACGACCCCGGCGTCGCACAGCACGCGGCCGACCTCGGCCTCCTGCCCGGAGTGGTAGTCGTGGTTGCCGAGCACGGCGACGACCGGCACGCCGCAGCCCCGCAGTTCCTCCGCCACCACGGCCGCCTCCTCCACCGTGCCGTGCCGGGTGAGGTCGCCGGCGAGCAGCAGCAGGTCGGCGCAGTCGGGCAGCACGGCGAAGGCGGGGCGCAGCAGGCCCCTGCTGTCCGTGCCGAGGTGGATGTCGCCCACGGCCGCCACGACGACGGCGTCGGAGGCCGGCGGGGCCGGCCCCGTCGGCGCGCTGCCGCCGGTCACGGCAGTTCTTCCCATCGGTCGGGCACGTCGGCGCAGGCCACCACGAGGTCCTCGACCAGCGTGAGGTCCGCGAGCTCCCGCCGTGCCGTCCGCAGGACCTCGTCCCGCCTCTGCGGGGTGGAGACGGTCCCGGTGATCACGACCACGGCGCCTCGCTGCTCGACGCTCACGCCGAGCTCGGCCAGCCGGTCACCGGCGAGCCGTTCGCGCAGCTTCGTGATCCGCCGCTCGTGCCCGGTCATGACCGGCTCCCCGGGATCACTTCGAGCAGTTCGAGCAGGTACAGGAAGGCCGCCGCCATCGGTCGGCCGTCCGTGATCTTCCGGACCTCGTCCCAGTCGACGCGTTCGCGCAGGCCCCGGGCGACCGGCAGCAGGGCGCCGAAGTCGCAGTGGTGCTCGGAGAGCGCGGCGAGACGGCTCGCCATCAGGTCCGTCGGGGCGATCACCGGCATGTGGACGGAGTCGACGGGGAGCGTCCAGGCCCGGGCGAGCAGTTCGGGGCTGACGGGCCGGCCGGCAGCGCGAAGATGAGGTCGACCTGCTCCCCTCCGGCGCGCGCCTTGATCAGCCAGTCCTCGGGCGGGTCGACGATCTGGACGCCGCGCTCCCTCAGCAGCTCGACGACGGTCTCGCCGTCCGCTCTGAGCAGGGCGAAGTCGGTGTCGTGCTGGAGCCGGACCGGGATGCCGTGCGCGTACGCGGCGACGCTGCCGACGAGCGCGAAGGGCCGGCCCGACGTCTTCAGGGCGGCGCCGATCTCCTTCGTCACCTCCAGGATCGCCTGCGTGTGGTCGGGCGGCAGACGGACCTGGCCCGACTCCGTGCCGCCGCGGTCGTCGCGTCGCTTGTCGGTGAGACGCATGGCTCCACCTCCGGAAGCGCCCGCCCTCTTCGCGGGCCGGGGGTCCGGCGTCTACCCCGCCGACGTCCGACGAACCGCCGCGTCCGGCTCCTCGACGGCGGAGTACGCGATCAGGTCGTAGCCGTGCCCGGCGGGCTGCGACGCGCGTTCGAACCCGATTCCGGCGCGGCCGATGGTCAGCTGGAAGGGCTGCTCCCCATCGGGCCATTCCTACGGCTGAAGGTACGGGGCGGGCCGGATGAGGGCCTTGTGCCCGAACTGGCGATCGCGTCCGTGTGGTCGATGTCCTCGTACGAGCCGGGCTGGATGGAGAGCGTGCGGGTGGTCGTGGAGGACCGACCCGGCGGTGTCGTGCCCCGTACGGCCGGCCCGGCGCCCCGCGTCGCAGGCTCCGGCGCGGAGCCTCCCCGGGGCGAGAGCAGCCGGCGGACGGCGTTTCCGGCCCCGCCGACCGGGCAGCCGCACCAGGGGAACGACCCCAGGGCGCGGGCACGGCAGCCGTGCGCGGGCCCACGAGTACGACCTGGCGAGGTGGCGCGGATGAAGGCCCTGACCTGGCACGGCAGACGGGACGTGCGCGTCGAGACGGTTCCCGATCCGGTCCTCACCGATCCGACGGACGTCATCGTCGAGATCACGTCCAGCGGTCTGTGCGGATCGGACCTGCACCTGTACGAAATCCTCGGACCGTTCCTGGAGGAAGGCGACATCCTCGGGCACGAGCCCATGGGCGTGGTGCGCGACGTCGGCCCGGAAGTGACCCGGATCGCTGTCGGAGACCGGGTCGTCGTCCCGTTCAACGTCTCGTGCGGCACCTGCCGCACCTGCGGCGAGGGACTGCACTCCCAGTGCGAGACCACCCAGGTCCACGCCTACGGCAACGGCGCGGCCCTGTTCGGCTACACGAAGCTCTACGGCCAGGTCCCCGGCGGCCAGGCCGAGCTGATGCGGGTCCCGTTCGGCGACACCCTGCCCGTCAAGGTGCCCGACGGGCCGCCGGACGACCGCTTCGTCTTCCTCTCCGACGTCCTGCCCACCGCGTGGCAGGCCGTCCGGTACGCCGACGTCCCCCAGGGCGGCAGCCTGGTCGTCCTCGGACTCGGACCGATCGGCGACATGGCCGCCCGGATCGCCCTGCACCTCGGCGTCGGCCAGGTGATCGGCGTGGACCTGGTGCCCGAGCGTCTGGAGCGTGCGCGGGCACGGGGCGTCACCGCGCTGAGCCTCACCGACCACGACGGGGACCTGCCCGGTACGATCCGCGAGCTCACCGACGGCCGGGGCCCGCACGCCGTCATCGACGCCGTCGGCATGGAGGCCCACGGTTCCCCGGCCGCCGAACTCGCGCAGAAGGCCACCTCGCTCCTGCCCGGCCGACTCACCGCGGCCCTGATGCAGCGCGCCGGCGTCGACCGGCTGCACGCGCTCCACCTGGCCATCGACATCGTGCGCCGTGGCGGCACGATCTCCCTGTCCGGCGTGTACGGCGGGCAGACCGACCCCCTGCCGCTGCTCACGATGTTCGACAAGCAGATCCAGCTGCGCATGGGCCAGGCCAACGTCCACCGCTGGGTGCCCGACATCCTCCCGCTGCTCGTGGACGGCGACCCGCTCGGCGTCGACGACTTCGCCACCCATCACCTCCCGCTCGCCGAGGCGCCCCGGGCGTACGAGATGTTCCAGAAGAAGCAGGACGGCGCCGTCAAGGTCCTCTTCCGTCCCTGACCGCGCCGCCCGTGACACGTGGAGGCCCCGCCATGGCACCGTTCTTCCGCGACCGGCCCCGGACCGGCCGTGCCGTTCCCCGCACCGCGCTGGTCACCGGTGGCTCCCGCGGTCTCGGCTGGCTCATCGCCCGCGAACTCACCGCCCGCGGCTGCCGGGTGATGCTCTGCGCCCGTGACCCGGACGAGCTGCGCCGGGCGGAGCGGCGCCTGACCGCCGACGGCGCCGAGGCGGCGTCCGTCGCCTGCGACCTCACCACGCCGGAGGCCCCCGCACGCGTGCTGGCCGCCGTGCACGAGCGGTTCGGCGCCCTGGACCTCCTCGTCAACAACGCCGGGATCATCCAGGTCGGCCCGTTCGAGGCCCTGTGCGAGCGCGACTTCCGCCAGGCCATGGAGCTCATGTTGTTCGCGCCCCTGCGACTGACCACCGCCGCGCTGCCCGACCTGCGGGCGTCCCGGCGCGGGACGGTCGTGAACGTCACCTCGGTCGGCGGCCGTGTCCCCGCGCCCCACCTGCTTCCCTACGTGGCGGCGAAGTTCGCCGCCACCGGGCTCTCCCAGGGGCTTCGGGCGGAGCTGGCCGCCGACGGGGTCTCGGTCACCACCGTGGTCCCGGGCCTGATGCGCACCGGATCCCACACGGCGGCACGATTCCACGGCCAGGCTCCCTCCGAGTACGCGTGGTTCGCCGCCGCCGCCTCGCTTCCCCTGCTGTCCATGGACGCCGAACGCGCCGCCCGCGCGATCGTCCGCGCCGCCGAACGCGGGCGCCCCGAGCTCGTCCTCACCGCGGCGGCACGCATCGGCTCGCGCGTCCAAGGCGTGGCGCCCGCGACCACCACCAGGCTGCTGACCCTGGCCGCGCGGCTGCTCCCGAGCTCCGACGGCGTCCCCGATCGCGACGTGCCGGGGGCGGAAGCGGCCCGTACGACGCCCCTGCCGTCCTGGGTCACCACCCTCGGGGACCGCGCCGGACAGCGATTCGGCGAACCACACGCCGGAACCTGAACGAAACGGGGACCCGAGCCCCCCCCCTCGATCGGTACCCGTCACCCGGTCCGACCCTGCTGCCCGCGCTCCGGCTGCCTCAGACCACTCTGGAGCATCGGATCCCTGCCTGACTGGGCATCATGTCTGCCATGGACCTCGCAGGCGTAGCAGCCCTCGCGGCGCTCGCAGGCATTCCGGCGAGCGTACTGGTCGCGCACTGGCGAAAACTCACAGCCCTGCAACAGACTCACGCCCTGGACCAGGCAGCCCACGAGACCCCTGGCCGCCCCTTTCGGGTGTCCTACCAGAGGGTGCCCGGTCCGGCGATGACCCAGCCGGCGTCGACGGGCTTGACCCAGAAGCTCAGTGCCACCTCGATTATCTGTGCGCGGTAGGTGATCTCAACATAGAAATGGCTGCCGGTGTCGCCCCAGTGGAAGTCCGCGAGATTGAGTTCGCCGAGCCAGGACACATCCTGCTCCCACTCGTCGGCGGCAGGGCTTCCGCTCGCCTCGTCCTCATCGGAGCTTGCTTCGACGGACCCGGTCCACAGCGACTTGAGCACATGACGGACCGGGCTGTGGTCGATGAGCTGTCCGGCCTCATGGATTCTTCCGGCTCGGAGCAGGTCGAAGTAGCGGCGAACGACGGCTTCGGCATCCGCTTTGGCAGGGTGTTCCGTCCAGGTCCTCACCGCGCGATCGTACGAGTTCTCCCGTCGAGGATGAGGTACACCGTCATCGACGCGGCTCGTACTGCTTCGGCCAGCGTGGGGGCAAGGGCGGCCGGATGAGTTCGGCGGGGCCGGGCTTCGTGGTGGCCCGGCACGCCCTGCACGAGGGGCTTCACCCGGCCCGCCGAAAGCGAACGCGCGGCGCCCGGTCAGTCGGGCAGGGCGGGGCCGACGGGGAGCAGGTTGGTCGCTCCGGTGATGTCCAGCAGGCGGAGCATCTGGTGGCTGGGCACCGCGAGCCGCAGGATGCGGCCGGTGCGCCGCGCCTTCTCGGCCGCGGCCAGCAGCACGTTGAGCCCGGAGGAGTCGCAGAAGGAGGAGTTCCTCAAGTCGACGACCACCTCCGCCGATTCCGGCGCCCCGGCGAGGGCCTCGTCGAGGGCCGCGCGCCAGCGCGGCACGTGATGGATGTCCATGTCTCCGTGGATGTCGACGCGGACGATGGGGCGGGCGGGGGAGCCGGTCCCGGTCCGGGGTTCCGTGGCCTTCGTGGGGGTATCCATGGTGCACACCTTCTCCGTACCTGGCCCCTGCCCCGGGCCGGCCCGCGCATGCGCCCGCGTGCCCGGTCACGGAGCGCGGTGGGAGGCCCACCGCCGGCATCGGCGCACGGCGAGGACGGCCGGCCCGGCCGCAAGGGTTTCGTGGGCGGACAGTCTGACTTCGTCGATGAGGACACGCCTCCCGCCGGGTGCCTGCGCCGGGGCACGCGGTGGGGTCGCTGGCCGGCGGCGGGGGGCGAGCGCCCGGCACGGGCCTGGGCAGTCGCGCGGTGCCCGGAGAAGTGCCGGACGGCGTGCCGGGGGGTGGCGTCGTGGAAGGGGCGCGGGCGCCAGGGCGGAGTTCTCGGCCCCGGCGGAGCAGCCCGACGGTCCGGTGGGCGTGGTCACGCCCGCGGCCTGGGGCCGGCGGGGCGTCAGGACGAGGAACGTGGCGTCGACGGCCGGCAGTTCGGGCCGCCGGTCCTGGAGAGCGGCGGGCGGGAGGTCGGTCAGCGCGATCCGTGCGGCGTACGCACGCGGCCCGGTCGACTGCGGACCGGTACCGCCCTGGGCGCGGTCACGGCCCCAGGAGGTGGAAGACGCGGTCGGTGCCGGTGAGTTTGAACAGCTGGTCCAGGTGGCGGGGCAGGGACCCGGTGAGGACGAGCCGACCGGTGTTGTGCGTGCGTAGGAGCACGTTGAGGAAGCTGGAGTCGCCGAAGGTGACCCCGCTCAGGTCGAGGAGGAGGCGGGTGGCGCCGTCGCCGCGCGTGTCGGTGATCGCCCGTTCCAGGCAGGCGACGGACTCCCGGTCGAACTCGCCGTCGGCCTGGAGCCGGGCGGTACCGTCGGCCCGTACGGGTTCGCGGAAGACGCCCGCGTCACGGGGCGCGCTGTAGAAGTAGTGGCCGTCGGACGTGACGGTGTAGGTGACCTCGTCGGTGCGGTCGCCGCTCGTCATGACGATCCACCTCCCTGTGAGGAAAGGCCCGCCACGGCCGCCGGGGGCAGCCAGGGGCGGTCGGTGATCGTCAACGGCACGCCCAGGCCCTCGCAGAGCCGTCGCAGGCGCGCGAGGACGCTCAGGGACGCGGGACTGGCGGGGCCGTGGCACAGGTGCAGACGGACGCCGAGCGGCCGGTGGGCGGCGACCAGCTCCTGCACGAGCTGGACGGCGGCGGCACGGCTGGGGATGTCGAGATCGGCCGGAAGGCTCAAGGCCAGAACCCGGCCCCGGACGGTGTGCTCCACAGGCATGAGGGGCTGCTTCCACCGGGCCGGCACGCACCGTCACCAGGCCGGACAAGGGCACGGTGCGGGCCGGGAGAGTGACGTTGCGTCGAATTCAGATGGTGACGGGGGCCGCCACGGATGACGTCAACGACCTGAGCCGGGAGGACAAGGAGTCCCGGCCGTTCGGCGAGCGGAAGAACCAACCCTCCGGGCTGGAGTGAAGCGCACCCCAGTGCGCGTCCACTCACCTTCTGGCACTTCCCACGGTACGCCTTTGCCCGGCAGAGGAAACACGAGGCACCTCGCGCCGCCCCGCGCCGGGCGCAGCCGTTCGCTCCGCCGACGCGTCGAGGCATCCGCGGGTTCCCGCTGACGGCGGTGGCGCTTCGGCGCCCGTCCCGCGCCGCCGGCCGGGCGGCCGCGGGGTACGGGCGCCCCGGCTACCCGGAGGAGACGGTCATGGTCACGTGACCTCCGGATCCGTACCGTCCGCAGGTCCCCGGCTCGGGCGCCACCGCCACTCGGCGACCTCGGGCAGATCGGCGCCGTGCTCGCGGATCCACGCGTGGTGGACGGTGCGCCGATCGGCCATGTGCTGCCGGACGGCGGCCGCGCGGACGGCGAGGCCGGGAACACGGTCGATGACGTCCATCACGAGCCGGAACCGGTCGACGTCGTTGCGGACCACCATGTCGAAGGGAGTGGTCGTGGTACCGGACTCCTTGTAGCCGCGAACGTGGAGCTGCCGGTGGCCGGACCGGCGGTAGGTCAGCCGGTGGATGAGCCAGGGGTAGCCGTGGTACGCGAAGACCACGGGCCTGTCCGGGGTGAACAGCCCGTCGTAGGCGAGATCGGTCATGCCGTGGGGGTGCTCCTCGTGCGGGAGGAGGGTGGTCAGGTCGACGACGTTGACCACGCGTACGGCGAGCGACGGCAGGTGTTCCCGCAACAGCTGTGCGGCGGCCAGGACCTCCTGGGTGGGCACGTCACCGGCACAGGCGAGCACCACATCCGGTCCGCCTCCGTGCTCCGTGCCCGCCCAGTCCCAGATGCCGGCTCCGCGCGCGCAGTGCGCTCGGGCGTCGTCCAGCGACAGCCAGTCGGGGCAGGGCTGCTTCCCGGCCACGATCACGTTGACCTGGTCACGGCTGCGCAGCGCCTGGTCGGCGACGGCGAGAAGGGTGTTGGCGTCCGGAGGGAGAAAGACGCGGACCACCTCGGGGCTCTTGTTCAGGACGTGGTCGACGAAGCCCGGATCCTGGTGGGAGAAGCCGTTGTGGTCCTGTCGCCAGACATGGGAGGTGAGCAGATAGGTGAGGGAGGGCACGGGCGCGCGCCACGGCAGCCGGCTCGCCGTCCGCAGCCACTTGATGTGCTGGTTGACCATCGAGTCGACGATGTGGACGAACGCTTCGTAGCAGGAGTACAGGCCGTGTCGTCCGGTGAGCAGGTACCCCTCCAGCCACCCCTGGCAGAGGTGCTCGGACAGCACCTCCATCACCCGGCCGTGCCGGTCCAGATGCTCGTCGGTGCCCAGAACGGCAGCCTGCCACGCCTTGCCGGTGGCGCCGTAGACGTCCTGGAGCCGGTTGGAGGCCGTCTCGTCCGGGCCGAAGAGCCGGAAGTCCCTCCGGGAGCGGGTCGCCCGCATGAGCACTTCGAGGAGACCGCCGAGGACCCGGGTGGGTTCGTGCAGGCTCGCGCCCGGGGAGACGACGGACACCGCATGGTCCTCCAGCGGCGGGACCGGCAGCTCTCGGGTGAGCAGGCCCCCGTTGGCGTACGGTGTGGCCCCCAGGCGCGCGGTGCCGCGCGGAACACAGGCCAGGACGTCCGCGACGGGCCGTCCGTCCGCGTCGAACAGCTCCTGCGGCCGGTACGAGCGCAGCCACCGCTCCAGCAGCCGCAGGTGCTCCGGGTTCTCGCGGACCTCCGCGAGGGGGACCTGGTGGGCGCGCCAGGTGCCTTCGACGGGCTGGCCGTCCACCTCCGCCGGGCCGGTCCATCCCTTCGGGGTGCGCAGGACGATCAGCGGCCAGCGCGCCCGCTCGGTGACCCCTTCCTCCCGGGCGGCCCGCTGGGTCCGGGCGATCATGTCCAGGGCGCGGTCGAAGGCGGCGGCCATGGTCCGGTGGACCCGGGCGGGATCGTCGCCGGCCACCACGAGGGGCTCGTGGCCGTATCCCCTCAGCAGGGCCTGGAGCTCCTCCTCGGGGAGCCGGGCGAGCACCGTGGGGTTGGAGATCTTGTACCCGTTGAGGTGCAGGATCGGCAGCACGGCACCGTCGTGGACGGGGTCGAGGAACTTGTTCGAGTGCCAGGAGGCCGCCAGCGGCCCGGTCTCCGCCTCGCCGTCGCCGATGACGCAGGCCACGACCAGCCCGGGGCGGTCGAAGGCGGCACCGTAGGCATGGGCCAGGGAGTAGCCGAGCTCGCCCCCTTCGTGGATGGAGCCGGGGACCTCGGGGGCGACATGGCTCGGAACCCCGCCGGGAAAGGAGAACTGCCGGAAGAGCCGCGCCATGCCCGCCGCGTCCCGGGACACGTCCGGATCGACCTCGCTGTAGCTGCCCTCCAGCCAGGCGTTCGCGAGGACGGACGGCCCGCCGTGCCCGGGCCCCCAGACGCACATGGCCTCCAGCTCCCGGGCCCGGATCACCCGGTTCAGATGCGTGTACACCAGGTTGAGCCCCGGTGAGGTGCCCCAGTGGCCCAGCAGCCTCGGCTTGATGTGCTCGGGCCGCAGCGGCTCGGTGAGCAGCGGGTTGGCCATGAGATAGATCTGGCCCGCCGCGAGATAGTTCGCGGCCCGCCAGTGGGCGTCGAGGGTCCGCAACTCGTCGTCGGTCACGGCTCCGGCGCCGTGCTCCGGGGGTCCTTCCGCGGCCATGAGAGCCTCCAGGGGTGGGGCGGGGGGCTTCTTCGTATGGTCCGGCACCGGTCAGGCCGGGGCTGACGACCAGAGCACCCCGCTGTGGGCCCCGGAGAGCGTGCGCGTCCTCGAGGACGCGCACGCCACTCCGACCCGGCGTGCGGCATTCCCGTACCGTGCCGACTTCCTACCTGCTCCGGGCGCGGGACTACGCGGCCCGTCCGGCCCGCACGCCGTCGGCGACGCGCCGGCCGATGCCGGGGTCGATGTGGGTCCAGTACGTGAACGCGCGCTCCAGGACCGGTTCGCTCACGCCGTCCAGGAGGTGGCCGACCACGTTGTCCACGAGCCGGTCGCGCGCCGCGTCGTCGAGGACCTCGCGGACGAGGGTGCCCGCCTGGCCCCAGTCGTCGTCCTCGGGGTGCGCGACGTACGCCGCTCGGGTGATCTCCCCTTCCACGGACCAGCTCGGCGGGTTGCCGTGGTGCTCGGTGTCAGCGGCGGGACCGCCCTTGGAGTTCGGGGCGTAGACCGGGTCCGAGCTCGTGCGATAGGCCATCGCGCCGTCCTTCGAATACGTGTGGACGTCGACGACCGGAGCGTTCACCGGAAGCTGCTGGTAATTGGTGCCGATGCGGGCCCGGTGGGCGTCCGCGTAGGAGAAGAGCCGGGCCAGCAGCATCCGGTCCGGGCTCGGACCGATCCCGGGGACGAAGTTGTTCGGCTGGAACGCCGCCTGCTCGATCTGGGCGTGGTTGTCGGTGGGGTTGCGGTCCAGCGTCATCCGGCCCACCGGGATGAGCGGGTAGTCGCCGTGCGGCCACACCTTGGTCAGGTCGAACGGGTTGAACCGGTAGCCCGCCGCGTCCTCGTACGGCATGACCTGCACGTGCAGGGTCCAGGACGGGAAGTCGCCGTCCCGGATGTGCTCGAACAGGTCCCGCACGTGGCAGTCGGTGTCGACGCCCGCCATGCGGTCGGCCTCGGCCTGGGTGAGGAACTCGACGCCCTGGTCCGTCTTGAAGTGGTACTTCACCCAGAAACGCTCACCGGCGGCGTTGATCCACATGTACGTGTGCGAGGTGTAGCCGTTCATGTGCCGCCAGGTCCGGGGCACGCCGCGGTCGCCCATCAGCCAGGTGACCTGGTGCGCGGACTCGGGGGAGAGCGTCCAGAAGTCCCACTGCATGTCGTGGTCGCGCAGGTTGCTGTCCGCGCGGCGCTTCTGGGACCGGATGAAGTGCTGGAACTTCATCGGATCCTTGACGAAGAACACGGGCGTGTTGTTGCCGACCATGTCGTAATTGCCTTCGGACGTGTAGAACTTCACCGCGAACCCACGCGGATCCCGCCACGTGTCCGGGCTCCCGCGCTCACCGGCCACCGTGGAGAAGCGGGCCACCAGGTCGGTGCGCGCCCCCGGCTGGAACAACGCGGCCCTGGTGTAGCGGCTGACGTCGTGCGTGACCTCGAACCGCCCGAACGCCCCACTGCCCTTCGCGTGCGGCTGGCGCTCCGGGATGCGCTCCCGGTTGAACTGCGCCATCTGCTCGATCAGATAGGCGTCCTGCAGGAGAACGGGCCCCGCCGGCCCCACGGTGAGCGAATGCTCGTCGCTCTCCACCGGCGCCCCGGAGTCGGTCGTCGTCGCAGGTCGGCTCTCCGTCATCTCCACGCCCTTCGTCGTCGGCACATGCCACCTCACCACCCTGACCCCGCTCGCCTTCCCCCGCGACCCGAGAACAGTCGCCGCCCGGTCGAGCGCCCCGTCGCAAAGGAGCCGACCGCCGTGCGGGCCGGAGTCGTGGCGCTGCGGGCACGGTGCCCCGACGCCGACGCCGACGCCGACGCTCGACCGCGCGACGTACGACCGCGCGACGTACGACGGCGGGGCGCGGTCTCGGGTCGAAAGGCTCGACCTGCTGGTGACTCTCGGCCTCGTGGGTCCGGGACCCTCGCCGCTCGTCCGGCGGCCGCGCAGCCCGTTGGATGAAAGGTGAGCGTTCGAGTGCGGGAGGCAGCTGTGGTCCAGGAGAAGCGGGGGTTCTGCACCCTCTGCAAGTCGCGCTGCGGGGCGGTCTTCACGATCGAGGACGGCCGGCTGACCGGCGTGCGGCCCGACCCCGACCACCCGACCGGCGCGGCGATGTGCCCCAAGGGCCGCTCCGCCCCCGAGATCGCCCACAGCACCCGCAGGCTGACCACCCCCCTGCGCCGGACCAACCCCAAGTCCGACCCGGATCCGGGCTGGGTGCCCGTCTCGTGGGACGAGGCGATGACCGAGATCGCCGAGAAGCTCTCGGCCATCTCGGCGCAGAGCGGCCCCGAGGCGGTCGCGTTCGCCGTGGCCACGCCCTCCGGGACCATGGTGTCCGACGCCACCGAATGGATCGAGCGCTTCATCCGCACCTTCGGCAGCCCGAACACCGTCTACAGCGCCGAGATCTGCAACTGGCACAAGGACGCCGCCCACGCCTTCACCTTCGGAAACCCCCTGCCCCCGCCCGACTACGCCAACGCCGAGCTCGCCCTCCTCTGGGGCTTCAACCCCGCCAAGACCTGGCTCGCCCAGTCCACCGCCCTCTCCGCCGCACAGGCGAAGGGCACCAAGCTCGCCGTGGTCGACCCGCGCCGGTCCACCAGCGCCCTGCGCGCCGACCGGTGGCTGCGCGTCCGGCCGGGGACCGACGCGGCCCTGGCCCTGGGCCTCGCCCACCTCCTCATCGACAGCGGCCGGTACGACGAGGCCTTCGTCCGGGCCTGGACCAACGCCCCGCTCCTGGTCCGCGGCGACACCGGACGCTTCCTCCGCGCGAACGAGCTCCCCGACGCCTGCGACGATCCCGAGGACGCCGCCGGCACCGCATTCGCCGTGTACGACGAGGAAGCCGGGCAGGCCGAGCCGTACGACACCACCCGGGCCGCCTCCCGACCCGAACGCTTCGCCCTGCGCGGCACCCATCACATCACCCTCCGTGACGGTTCGGCCGTTGCCTGCGCACCCGCCTTCGAGCGGTACGCCCGTGCCTGCGCCGCCTGGACCCCGGACCGCGTGGCGGCCGCCACCTGGATCCCCGAGCGGGAGATCCGGGCCCTCGCCGACGACATCGCAGCCGCGTCCTCGGTCACGTACTACGGCTGGACCGGGGTCGGACAGAGCGCGAACGCCACGCAGACCGAGCGGGCTCTCGCCACCCTCTACGCGCTGACCGGAAGCTACGACAGCCCCGGAGGCAACCGCGTCGTGCCCGCTCCCGCCTACAACCCGGCCTCCTTCCCCGGACAGATCGACCCCGCCCAACGCGCCAAGGCCCTCGGCCTCGCCGAACACCCCCTGGGCCCGCAGACCACCGGCTACATCAACTCCGGGGACCTGTGCACGGCCATCGAGACGGGCCACCCCTACCCGGTCCGCGCCCTCATCGGCTTCGGCTCCAACCTCGTCGTCTCCCAGCCGGACTCCGACCGCACCGCGCGGGCCCTGACGGCCCTCGACTTCCAGGTCCACCTGGACCTCTTCCACAACCCGACCAGCACCACCGCCGACCTCGTCCTCCCGGTCAACAGCGCCTACGAGCACGAGGCCCTGCGCTTCGGCTTCGAGGTCAGCCACCGCGCCCAGGAGCACGTCCAGCTGCGGCCGCGCATGGTCGAACCGCAGGGCGAATCGCGCAGCGACACCGAGGTCGTCTTCGACCTCGCCTGCCGCCTGGGCATGGGCACGGCCTTCTTCGACGGCGACATCGAAGCCGCCTGGAACTGGCAGCTCGAACCGCTCGGCCTCACCACCGACGAGCTGCGCCGCAGCCCCGGCGGCAGGCGCATACCCTGCGAGCCGGCCCACTGCCGGTACGCCGCCCCCGCGACGGACCCCGACCTCGGCGTCCAGGACGGCACCGTGACCGGTTTCGCCACCCCCACCCGGCGCGTGGAGCTCTACTCCGAGCGGCTCCTGGAACACGGCTACCCGCCCGTGCCCGAACACCGCGACCCCACCCCCACGGACGCCGCGTACCCCCTGGTGCTGACCTGTGCCAAGCACGGCTACTTCGTCCACAGCCAGCAGCGCTCACTGACCTCGCTGCGCCGTCGCGCCACCGACCCGTCGGTCGACATCCACCCCCGCACCGCGGCCTCCCACGGCATCAGCGCGGGGGACTGGGTCGAGGTCGCCACCCGGCGGGGCGCCATCCGGCTGCGCGCCCGACTCGACGACTCCCTGCACCCCGCGGTCGTCGTCGGCGAGTACGGCTGGTGGCAGGACGCTCCCGACCTGGCCCTGCCGGGTGCCGCCCCGACGAACGAGACGGGCAGCAACTACAACCGGCTCGTCGACCACGCCGTCACCGATCCGCTCAGCGGCTCCACCCCGCTGCGCTCGGCCGCGTGCCGGATCACCCCGGCGGCCGGGAACACCTCCTGGGCCGGCACACGCGCCTTCACCATCACCTCCTCGACCGAGATCAGCCCCGGCGTCCGCACCCTCCGGCTGGTCCCACAGGACGGCGCCCCCCTGCCGGACCACCGCCCCGGCCAGCACCTGACCGTACGCGCCGAGAACCCGGACGGCACCGTCCAGGACCCCTCCCAGGGGCGCAGCTACTCGCTCGTGGGACCCGCCCTCGAAACGGACCGCCGCGACTACCGCCTCGCGGTCCGGAAGATCGCCGGCGGCGCCCTCTCCACCTGGCTCCACGAAGAAGCGGCGGTCGGCGACCTGCTCCACGTGACGAGCCCCGCCGGCGTGTTCGCCCTCCCCACGCACACCGACAGGCCCGTGGTCCTCCTCGCCGGCGGCATCGGCATCACGCCGTTCCTCAGCTACCTCGAAACCCTCGCCGCCACCGGCGGATCGGTCCCCGAAGTCGTCCTGCACTACGGCAACCCCAACAGCGCCGACCACCCGTTCAAGGACCGGCTGCGCGAACTGGCGCGCCGCATACCGGCCCTGACGGTCGTCGACCACTACGCCGCCCCCGCGGCGACCGACACACGCGGGCGCGACTACGACCGGGAAGGGTTCATCGGCGTCGACGACATCGACCCCACCCTGTTCGAACGCCGCGCACGCTTCTACATGTGCGGTCCCCAGCCGATGATGGACGCGCTCACCGGTGCCCTCGTCGGCCGCGGAGTCCCGCCGTTCGAGGTGTTCAGCGAGAGGTTCCGTCTCCTGCGCAGGGACGTGGCGGTGCCCGACGGCGCCGAGTACACCGTGACCTTCGCGCGCAGCGGCCGCAGCGCACGGTGGCGCAAGGGCGACGGCGTCCTCCTCGCCCTCGGCGAGGCCGCCGGCGTGGTCATGCCGAGCGGCTGCCGCGTCGGCCAGTGCGAGAGCTGCGCCTGCACCGTTCTCAAGGGCACCGCTGCCCACCTGGTGCCCCCGTCGGAGGACCTCCCGGAGTCCGAAGTCCTCACCTGCCAGTCCCAGCCGACCTCGGACCTGGTCCTGGACGTGTGAGCCCGCGCTGCGCGTACCGTGTCCGAGCCGTCCGAGCCGTCCGAGCCGTCCGAGCCGTCCGAGCCGTCCGAGCCGTCCGAGCCGTCCGAGCCGTCCGAGCCGTCCGAGCCGTCCGAGCCGGCGCGTGCGCGTGGGACGAAAGGACGGGCGAGCGACCGCGCTCCCTGCCGCGGACCGGGCCGAGGCCGAGCTGACGGCAGGTGTCCGAGCGCGCCGGGAGGGCACCCCCCATGGGGCAGCCCTCCCCGTGCCGGCCGCTGGCTACGGCTTGCGTCCGCACCACGCCACGAGCCGGTCGATGGCCGGCGCGTCCTCGGCGACGTCCACCGCGGCCGCGAACGGCGCACCCTCACGGGGTCCGGCGGGCAGCCCGCGCTGCATGGCGGCGTACGAGATCGCCACGATCTCGGGGTCCCACTCCGGGGACTGGCCGGTCGCGGTGGCCACATCCCACGTGTGGACGGTGAATTCCGAGGTCCACACGGCCGCGGCGGCGGCCCCCGGAATCCTGCCGAACGGCAGCGTCAGCGTCCGGCCCAGGACCGCGGGATCCGCCCACGCCGCCCCGACCTCGCGCACCGCGGCATCCCACGCCTCCTGTCGGCCGGCGTCCGTGAGCTCGTCCGCGACCGTGGGCAGGCTCGTCACGTCGCCGCCGCGCCCGGCGACGGCGATCCGGCGAAGGACGGCGACGAGGTGCCCGGCCAGCTGCCGGACGGTGAACTCGCTGCAGGGGGTCGGCCCGTCGAGCTGTTCGGGCCGGACGGCGGCGACGGTGCGTCCGGCGAGCGCGACGGCCTTCAGCAGGCCCTGTCGGGGGTCGTCGCCGTGGTGAGCGGTGTGGCCGGAGGATGCGGTGTTCTCGGTGTGAGTCATGTCTTCATCCTGGAAGCGAAACAGGTCATCTCCTGGCCTATTTCCCCAGGAGGATTCTCGGCATGAGAGCCGATCGCCTGGTGGCCACCCTGCTGTTCCTCCAAACGCGCCCCCGCGTGACCGTCGCCGAGGTCGCCGCCGAACTCGAGGTGTCGCCGCGGACCGCGCGCCGCGACCTGGAGGCGCTGTCCACCGCGGGCATACCCGTGTACTCGCAGCGTGGCCGCGGCGGCGGCTGGTCGCTGGTCGGCGGCGCCCGTACGGACCTGACCGGTCTGACCGGCGAGGAGATCCGGGCGCTGTTCCTGCTGGCGGGCCCCTCGTCGACCACGCCCGAACTCCGCACGGCACTGCGCAAGTTGGTGCGTGCTCTGCCCGCACCTCTGCGGCCGGGCGCCGAGGCCGCATCGCGAGCCGGTCACACCGACGGCAGGGACTGGTCGCGGGCCGACGTCACGGCCACCGGGCCGCACCTCGACGCGCTCCGTCGGGCCGTCGTGGACGGGATCCAGGTGCGGCTCGGGTACGCCGGCCCCGGCAAGCCCGTCGGCGTGCGCACCGTCCATCCGCTCGGGCTCGTCACCAAGGCGGGCCACGACTACCTCGTCGCCGGGACGGAGCGGGGGCTGCGGACCTTCCGGCTCAGCCGGGTCGCCTCGGTGGAGCCGACCGGCGAGCCCGTCGTACGGCCGCCCGACTTCGACCTCCCCTCGGTCTGGCGTTCGTTCGCCGCCCGCCTGGAGGAGCGGCTGTACGCGGCGACGGTCCGCGCCCGGGTGGCGCCAGGTGCCATGGCGATACTGGAGAGGCTGTTCGACGGGCGCCTGCGCGTCGGTCCGGAACTCCCCGACGGGTGGACGGAGATACAGGTCGACGGGCCGACGCCGGAAGTCATCGCGACACAGCTGGCCGGACTCGGAACACGCGTCGAAGTGCTCGATCCGCCGGAGGCGAGAGAGCGCCTCGCGCGCCTGGCGGACGAGCTGGCAGGAGTGTACGGACCGCCGGTGTCCCCCTGAGCGGAAGACGCCACGGCCAGGTGCTCCGCCCGGTGGCCCCATCCGCCTTGGTACCCGATGCCGTAGACGTGGGCCCCTTCCTCCACGGCCACCGTGCCGTGGTCGGTGAAGGCGACGGGTGCGTCCGGGCACTGCTGTTCACGGCGGGCCGCGCAGCCGGCCACCCCTGCTCGGCCCGGGCGGCGAACTGTGCCGCCTCGGCCTCGGGGCGACGCGGAATTCGGGCGCCGGATGGGCGATCCGACAACGGCCGTTCCCGCCCGTTGGATGTCCTGCCGGATGTCCCGCGCGATGCCTGGGCAGACCCTGTGACCTGCGTGAAGACCCGGTGAAGAAGATGATCATGGACGGATGGGGATGCATAGCCTGCCGGAATGAATCTCATGTTCGGCCGAAGAAGCCGCCTCCTCCAGTTCGCGCTCGGCGCGGCCGTGGCCGCATCGGTCCTGCTTCCCACCCAGCCCGCCCAGGCCGCCTCGGGTCTGGACCCGTTCACCGCGAACTTCAAGCTCACCCGCGTCGACGGGGACAAGACGGGCCTCATCGACTCCGCCGAGGCCGCCGGAGTCGCCAAGGCGTCCGTCACCGACGTCCTGGGCACCCGCACCGGACGTCCGGGGCTCTGTCACGCCACCGGACTGAACGGCGCCCTCAAGCCCGACGGCTTCTGCTGGGACGACGAGGACGACCGGTCCAACTACGCGGACACCCAGGGCGGCTGGATGCCCCAGGGCTTCGCGGGTTCGCATGCCGCCACCCCCGACGGGCTGTACGCGGGGCGCTCCCTCACCGCCACCGCCTGGTACCACGGCACGTACGTCTCGGGCCGCAATCCGCCGACCGTCGAGGACTACGCGCGGGTCACGATCACCGACTCGACCGGCGGCCAGGTCAAGTACGGCCACATCGCACTCGTGGAGCCGGTCAACGGCAACTTCAAGCCCCTCGCGTACGCCTCGCACGCGGACGGCGTGGCCTGGTACGGCAACCGGCTGTTCGTCGCCAACGGCGCGGAACTCCAGGTCTTCGACCTGACCCGCATGTGGCGCATGAACGACACCACGAGCGCCGACACCCGCCTGAACGCGGGCAAGACCTCCGCCCGGTTCCACCTCTGGGCGATGCCGCTCGTGGCCCGCTACAGCACCATCGGCACGGCCGCCGTCGACAACGTCTCCACGGCCTGGGTCAACAACAGCCCCCGCGCCTGCGGTCCGGCCGTCAACGACGAGCTGTGCCTGAGCAGCCTCAGCGTCGACCGCTCCGGCGCGACACCGGCCCTGGTCTCGGTGGAGAACCGCGGGGGCGCGGGCGCCCGCATCGTCCGCTGGCCCCTGTCGGCCCTCGGCACCGGCCTTCCCACCACGGTGGCCTCGGAGACCACGGGCTACTCCTCGCCCGTCTGGGGCATCCAGGGCACGGCCACCGACGGCACCAGCTACTACATGAGCGGCGCCTGCCCGGCGTACTGGCCCGGCGGCACCGATCTCTACTCCTGCGTCCACGTGGCCAAGCCCGGCGAAGCACCCCACGTCCTCACCCAGGTGCCGCTGCTGACCCAGGGCCTCTCCTGGGACCCCCTCGCCAAGCGGCTCTGGGGCGTCAACGAGGCGCTCGCGGACTCCAACGGGCCGCGCAGGGTCGTGTTCGACATCGAACCCGACGCGGGCAAGCCCGTCGACGGCTGGAGCTGGCTCACCAACTTCCACCAGGTGGGCTCCGTCTGCGCGACACCCCAGGGCAACGGCACCGCCAACGGCACGCCGATCACGGTGTGGACCTGCACGGGAGCGGACGTCCAGCGCTGGAAGTACGAGAACGGCCTGATCGTCCACAAGGCGAGCGGCAAGTGCATCACCCCCGAGGCGAACGGCGCGAACACCAACGGCGCGCTCCTGACCCTGTGGACGTGCAACCCCTCCAGTGACGTCCAGCGGTTCTCCCCCTCGGCCGACGGCAGTGCCGTGAACGCCTACGGCAAGGCCATCACGCCGAAGGGGAACTCCTTCGGCAACGGCGTCTGGCTGACCCTCTGGACCCAGGGCAGCCCCCTCCCTGACGTCCAGGACTGGGTGGTGAAGGGCTTCTAGCCCCACCCGGGCTTCCGAGTCCCGCCACCCGCTCCCGGACCCCGACAAAGGGCCGGCCCTCGCCCGGGCCGGCCCTGCGTGATGACAGGCCTCCTCACCGGACCCTCCTCGTGTGGAGCCGGCAGGGAGACAGCCGCCCCCGCACCGGCCGCCCGCGCATCGTCCGTCGCCGCTAGAGAATCAGATGGCCGGGCGGCAAGGTGCCGGCGACGATCTGCTTGCGCGGCGCGTAGTACGGGCTTGCACCGGTTCCGGAGTAGAACCAGGTTGCCCCTGTGGTGTCGCGGCCGATCAGGTCGGCCTTGCCGTCGCCGTCGACGTCGCCGGGGGCGACCAGCGCGTTGTAGAGGTTCCACCGGTCTCCGATGTCCTCGGCCTTGGCGTAGTAGCCCTGGGTTCCGGTTCCCCTGTAGAGGTACAGATCGCCTGCGGTGTCGATACCGAGGAGGTCGGGCTTGGCGTCGCCCGTAAGGTCGCCGGGCGCGACGAGAGTGGGATAGACATCCCAGCGGGTTCCGATCTGCTCGCGGGGGGCGTAGCCGCTTCCGACACCCTTGTAGAGCCAGAGGACGCCATTGCCGTCTCGACCCAGAAGGTCCGGAGTCGAGTTGGCGTCGCCGTCGAAGTTGCCGGGAGCGAGCAGGAGGTTCAGGCCGGCGAAACCGTCGCCGGCCCGTTCGCGATGATCGCCGGAGCCGGAGTAGCTCCCGTCGGCGAGACGCCTGTAGCGCCAGAGCACGCCGCCGGCATCGACGCCCATCAGGTCTGTTCCCTGGCGTGCGACGAGGGCGATCCCGTTCCAGCCGACGCCTACCCTGCACTCCTTGCCCAGGGTGAGGTTCGTGGACCCGGGGGCGTTGTCGTAGGCGAGTGCGTGGCGGAACAGGACGCCCTTCGCGCCTCGCCGCAGAACGGCGCCGTCGGTCATGTCCGAGGGGCCGCAGATCCACTCTGCCGCTCCGCGGACGGGCACGTGGTCGGAGACCCACGTGCCCGTGTGGGGGTTCGTGACGTCCGGGAGTGCGTCGCCTACGGCGTTGCGGAAGAACTTCGAGCCGAAGAAGATGTAGTCGATCTTCTTCCGCTTGTCTGCGGGTTCCCCCTTGGCGAGGTAGGTGGTCTCTCCCCGCCGACAGCGCAAGGCGCCCACGGAGCAGGCGGGGGCGTAGGGCAGGTGGCCGTTGAAGTAGTCGGTGTCGGTCTCATCGGCCTCGATGAACCCGCCCGTCGCGTTTTCTCCGGTGGCGGGCTCGTACAGATGACTCATGACCGTGGTCCAGGGCGAGGTGTTGAAGTCGCCGGCGAGGATGACGGGCGTCCCCTCGTCCTCCCAGGCCCTCGCCTCTCGGGCGAGGAGTGCCGCTTCGTCGTCCATGACGTACTTGCCCGCGGATCCGGGCGTTCCCCAGAAGAGGTGGACGGAGCACGCCCATGTCGTCCCGCTGCTGGTGAGGGTCTTGAGGCACGGGGTGCGGATGTCCTCGGCGACGAGGGAGTCCGGGGCGGTGATCCCCAGCTTCTCGTTGATCGCGGCGGCGGTGTCCAGCTCGATGGCACGTTCATCGACGCGCTCACCCCGTACGAGGATGCCCATGCCGTAGTCCCCGTCGCTGGGGTTGTCGGCCACCGTCGGGTCCTTGCAGAGGCCTGCCCTTAGCTTCGCCGTGCTGACGTAACTACCGGCGAACGAGGACCCGAGACGGGCGTGGAGCTGGTCGAACTGGTACTTGCACACCTCGACGAGAGCGACGTAGCCCGCACCCCCATCCCGTGGCAGACGTCTCGTCCACGATCTTCTGGTAGCGCACGGCGTTGGCTTCCTCGGACGGGTCGCAACCGACGGTGGCCCCGCTGCCGCAGAGGTTGTACGTCACCACCCTCACCTGAGGGGCCGTCGCGGGGGCCCACCACGTCCGCCTGCGCCTGGGGCGCCGTCAGTACGAGCGCAGTCAGCATGACGGCCAACGAGGCCGTCAAGGCTCGCAACTGTCTGAGACGTGTCATGAGTCCCCCCACTGGGCGCGAAACTGAAAGATCCACAAGATATCGCACGCGTGCTCGAACGCCGAGGTCGTTCGGCCCGTCGGTGGCTGGAGGTGACTGAACACGCCCCGGGCGGCTGACCAAGCGTCAACTTGGTCTGGTTCTCGGGGGTTCGCCGAACGTGACCATTTCGAGGAGGGCTTGGCGTGATGACGTGTGCAGGGTGGAGGCGGTGCGGAGGGGCTATTAAGAAACCTTGTTGAATAACGCTTACCTCGGGTTCGCTCTTGATTTGCCCCTGCCAATGCGAACAGGGTTCCCTCGAACGATTGACGCCCCACACGTCAACACGAGGAGAAATTCCCCTTCATGGCAACTCACAAGCGATCTCACGGTCTTCGCAACACGGTCATAGCCACAGGTGTGGCAGGTGCAGCAGCCGCGGCGCTGTTCGCCGGCAACCTCGCCGGGGCGGCCGCCCCGGCCGAGGGGACCGTGTACGGACTCGGCGCCCCGGGCGCCGTCGACGGCAGCTTCGTCGTCATCCTCGACGCATCCGCGAACAAGGCGGAACTCGCGAAGAAGTACGGCGGAACCCTGCAGCGCGCCTACGGCTCGAAGGTCAACGGCTTCTCGGCCTCGGGTCTGACCGTCCAGGAGGCCAAGCGGCTCGCCGCCGACCCGGCCGTCGACACGGTCGTGCAGAACAAGCGCTTCAGCATCAAGGAGACCCAGGAGAAGCCCCCGTCCTGGGGTCTGGACCGGATCGACCAGACCGAGACGGCCGGCGACGAGAAATACACGTACCCGGACGGTGGGGGAGAGGGCGTCACCGCGTACGTCATCGACACCGGCGTCCGGATCTCGCACCAGGACTTCGGCGGCCGGGCGGCCAGCGGCTTCGACGCCGTCGACAACGACGACTCGGCCGACGACGGCAACGGCCACGGCACCCACGTCGCGGGAACCATCGCCGGCACCTCCCACGGTGTCGCCAAGAAGGCCAAGATCGTCGCCGTGCGGGTCCTCGACGACAACGGCTCCGGCACCACGGAGCAGGTCGTGGCGGGCATCGACTGGGTGACGCAGAACCACTCCGGCCCCTCGGTCGCCAACATGAGCCTCGGCGGCGGCGCCGACGAGGCGCTCGACGCGGCGGTGCAGCGTGCCATCGCCTCCGGCGTGACCTTCGCGGTCGCCGCCGGAAACGAGTCCTCCGACGCCGGTCAGGGCTCGCCCGCGCGGGTGCCCGAGGCGATCACCGTGGCGTCCAGCACGAAGGACGACGAGCAGTCGGACTTCTCGAACTTCGGTGCGGTGGTGGACCTGTACGCCCCCGGCTCGGACATCACGTCGGACTGGAACGACAGCGACGCCGGCGTCAAGACGATCTCCGGCACGTCCATGGCCACGCCGCACGTGACGGGGGCTGCAGCCCTCTATCTGGCGGCCCACCCGTCGGCGACGCCCGCCGAAACGGCCACCGCGCTGACCGGGGCGGCGACGGCTGACGCCATCAAGAACCCCTCCTCCGGTACGGCGAACAAGCTCCTGAAGGTGGTGCCCTAAGAGCCTACCGACAGCCGAAGCGGATGGCCCCCCACGATGTGGGGGGCCATCCCCGCTGTCGGTGGGCGATCCGGGGAAAGATCGGTATGTGTGAGGATCCGGTTCGCGGGCAGGCGGTTGGTGAGCAGGTGGGACTGCTCACCGGGCCCGCGGTCCTTTCCCCTGCCGCAGGCCCGATCGGGTGAACGACCGGCCCGTGCCCGTGATGTGCGCGGGCCGGTCACCTCAAGCCGCCGGCTTCCGCGTCATCGGCACCCGCGAACGCATCGGCCGCCATCACGGCCACCTGGTGCGGCGTCGCCCTCGTCGAACGCCGCAGCCCCCTCATCAGCTGACCGTCCGCACACGCTCCGGCCACAGTTCTCCCGCAGGCCGGGCAGCACACACTCGCCCCCTTGGGCGCCGTTTTGCCGGAGCGGCAACAGGAGTGGCGTCACCGGGCCATGACGGGCGACGTTGGCCCCATGACCGACGACATCACAGCGGGATCGCCCGCATCCGACACTTCCCTGCCCGGCGACGGATACGTCGGAGACCCCGCGGTAAGAGCGGAGTGGGACACCCGATACGCCGACCGGCAACAGCTGTGGAGCGGCCGGCCCAACGGCGCGCTCGTGGCCGAGGTCGCCGGGCTCACGCCCGGGCGGGTGCTCGACGTCGGCTGCGGCGAGGGCGCGGACGCGGTCTGGCTCGCGCGCGGCGGCTGGTACGTGACCGGACTCGAGGTCTCGGGCGTGGCCCTGGAGCGGGCGGCCGGGCACGCGCGCGACGCCGGTGTCGGCGTTCGCTGGGTGCACGCCGGGCTGGCGGAAGCGGCGCTCCCGCCGGCCTCCTTCGACCTGGTCTCCGCGCAGTATCCGGCCCTCCTGCGCACCCCCGACGCCGCAGCCGAGCGAGCGCTGCTCGCGGCCGTCGCGCCCGACGGCGTACTGCTGCTCGTACACCACGCGGGGATGGAGACCCAGCAGGCGCACGACAGCGGCTTCGACCCGGCTGACTACGTCTGGCCCTCGATGGTCGCAGCCCTGCTCACGGACGACTGGCAGGTGGAGGTGAACGAGCAGCGTCCCCGTGTGGCGCCCGACGGCGGTGCCGGTGCGCACCACACCGACGACGTGGTGCTGCGTGCGCGACGACTGCGCTGAGCTCGTCCGCTCCGGATCACGGAGGACGCACAAACGCGTCGGAAATATTTGACGCGTCGGATTCTTCCGACGCATACTGAGGTCATGCCCACGGATGTGTTCGGCGTGCTGGCCAATCCGGTACGCCGCAGACTGCTGGAAAGCCTGCGGGACGGCCCCCGCTCGACGGGCGAGCTGGCAGGGATGTTCGAACTCGGCCGGCCCGCCGTCTCCGAGCACCTGGCGGTGCTCCGTGCCGCCGGCCTCGTACGCGAGGAGCCGCGCGGCCGGCACCGCTTCTACCACCTCGAACCGGCCCGGCTGGCCGAGGTGAGCGAGTGGCTGCATCCGTTCGAGCACTACTGGAAGCAGCGCCTTGACGCGCTGTCCGACCTCCTGGACGAGGAAGACGGATCATGACGACCGAGAACGACACGAGCGCCCCCGGCGGCACGAGCGACGCGATCACCTGCGAGAAGTTCCTTCCGCACCCCCCGGCGGCGGTGTGGAAGGCCCTGACCGACCCCGAGCTGCACGCCCGCTGGTGGGCCGCCGGCGACGTCAAGCCCGTCGTCGGGCACCGCTTCACCCTCGACATGGGCAACAACTTCGGTCACCAGTCCTGCGAGGTCACCGAGGTGGACGCGGAGCGCCTGCTGGCCTACCGGTTCGCCGAGGGCACCCTCGACACCACCCTCACGTGGACCCTGCACCCCGAGGACGGGGGCACCCGCCTCGTCCTGAACCACACGGGCTTCGACCTCGACTCCCCGATGGGGCGACAGGCGCTCGCCGGCATGGGCCACGGCTGGCCCCGCGTCCTGGACAACCTCGCCACGACCCTGGCCGGCGCTGCCTGACACGCGGCACCGGACAGGCCGGGATCGCCTCCTTCTGCGCGCCCCCTTGTGACCGGGCTGGGTCGGCGGTGCGATCCAGGCCCCGGCCCCGGCGCGAAGTGCCGCGTGGCTCCCGCGGATCTCCGGTCGGCCCTCGCCGTGGCTGGTCTCCCGGGTGGCATGGGCCACGAGGCACGGCCCCATCGATCTGGAATTCGATGTGGATACAGGCGTTCTCATCACCTTTTGGTCAGAGCTGTTCTGTTCCGGTCGTTCATGAGCGATAAGCGGTTCTCGGTGTGTTTGGCGGGATAGGGCTGGGGCGGCGGGGACCGCGCCCGTGGGGGGAGCGCCCGTGGAGTGGAGGGAGATAGGGCGATGGCCAACCTGCACTACGAGATACTCACCGATCCCGGGCAGCTCCAGGTGTCGGGGAAGGGCAAGGACGAGGAGTCGCCGGGGGCGGTGCACATCGTCGTCTCGAATCCGAGCGCCTCGTCCGTGACCCTCTACGAACTCGAGGTGGCGGTCCCCTTCGGCAACGGGAAGACCCATCTGACCGCGCACGTCGACAGGATCCGGGCGCGTCTCGGCGCCAGCACCCTCAGCTCCTCGGTCGGCCTCTCGGAGAACTGGAACGGCACCACCGGGACGTACCGGCTGGAGGCGCTCTCCGGAGTGCGGCTGCGGAAGGGCGAGGTCCTGGTCATCGAGCTGACCGACTTCCCCGTCTCCTCCGAGGAAGGGCTGGTCCGGCTGTCCGTGGCGGAGGACTCGCACGGCCGTGGCCCCAGGGCCGACCACCTCGTCACCCTGAGCCTGCTGAAGCACGCCCCGCGCGTCCCCCGCAACTTCCGTGCCGACAACACGCTGCTCGGGCCGGCGGAGCAGGTCACCCTGCGGTGGGACGGTCCCGAAGACCTCGACTACAAGATCCAGGGCCCGGTCGGATCCCCGCAGCCCGTCCAGCAGACCTCGGGGGCCTGGCACTGGTCGCCGAAACAGGGCGAGGAACCCAAGCGGGACGCCACGTACGTCCTGATCGCCACCCCCAAGAGCCCCCATCAGCCCGGCTACTACCTCACCACCACCGTCCACCTGCGCAACCCCGAGTTCGAGAGCGTGACCGCGACCGGCGGGCTCTCCACGCCGTGGGTGAAGGGCATCCGGCACGAGGGACGGATCGAGTTCACCGACGCCGGCGCGAAGGTCCTGGACGACCAGCGGGCACCGGGCACGGTCGAGGCCAAGGCGGCCCTCGCGGAGACCGTCCTGGCGACCGCGGGCGTGACCACTCCGTGGGTGAAGGGCACCGACCACGAGGGCCGCATCAGGTTCACCGACCGGGGCGCCGAGATCCTCGACACGCAGCAGGCACTGGGCGCGGCAGCGGCCGACAGCGCCACCGTGAACACCCTCACCGCGCAGGTCGTGACGGCCAGCAGCGCCACCGTCGACACGCTCGCCGCCCACACCATGACCGCCGACAGCGGCACCGTCAGCAGCCTCGCCGCCCAGGCCGTCACCGCCGACACCGCCGTGGTCAGGACCGGCGTGTCCACCCCCTGGGTGATGGGCACCGACCACGAGGGCCGCATCCACTTCACCGACCAGGGCGCCGAGATCCTCGGCAGCGGCCAGGCCCCGGGCACGGTCGCCGCGGCGACCGCCGACGTGGACAGCGTGCGTACGGGGCTGGTCCGCGGAAGGGACGGCGGGGCGGGCTGGGTCCGGTTCCCCGCCGACGGGATCACCGTCGGCCACGGCGACGGCGGGGACCTGGGTGTCGTCACGGCGGAGCGGGTCCGCGTGACCGGCGTGAACACCACGTGGGTCGGCGACGTCGACGGCGGCAAGGGGTGGATCGAGTTCCCGCGATCGGGCGCGAACGTCCGCCGGGACGGAGCCCAGGAGTGGGGCACCGTCGCCGCCGACAAGGCGGACCTCAACGGCGTCAACACCGCGTGGGTGCAGGGCCGTACGACCGCCGACGGATGGATCGAGTTCCCGGCCGACGGGCTGAACGTGTTCCAGGGCACCGGTGACCGCCAGTGGGGCATCGTCGCGGCCGGGACCGCGGACCTCAACGACGTGATCACCCACCGCGCCAGGGTCAAGGAACGCCTGCACCTGGAGGGCGGGCTGACCGTCGACGGCGTCCTGGAGACGCAGGACGGACCGCCGCGTCTGATCGTCCACGGCCGCCTCGACGCCGAGGGGGACGTGCTGGCCTCCGGGACGGTGACCGCCGCCGGCGACCTCACCACCAAGGGCATCCTCCGTGTCTTCGGGGAGTCCCGGCTCAGGGGCAAGGTCAACGCCAACGGACACCTGTCGGTCCGCAACGGGGAGTCCTGGATCCTGCACACCAACGACGGAAAGGTCGCCATCCAGGGCGACCTGCGCGTCCATGGAGCCTTCCGCTCCGACAGCTGACGCTGTTCCGTCGTCCCTGTCCCGCCGGCCCTCACGAGGCCGGCGGAACAGGTGCCGCTCGGCGGTGCGGGAGGGGAGTCCCGCGGTGCGGCTCCCCGGAAGGGGCGTCAGCCCCGGGGCACCGCGACGTACGCCTCGCGCGGCGACGTGGTGGGCGTGTAGCGGGACGACGCGGCCGCGCTCGGGGTCAGGTCCCGGTGGATCACCTTGGAGACGGCCTGGATCGTCTGCACGCCGTAGTTCATCGTGCTGTTGCCGTCGGTGAGCACCGAGATCGAGTAGTCGTGGCCGCCGCCCCGGAACGCGCCGATGCTGTGGACGCGCCAGCCGCGGGTGGAACGCTGCAGCCAGCCGTTCTTGACGTGCTTGGTCACCGAGGAGGGCGCGCCGGCGGGGGTTCCCCACTGCTGGGAGGGGATGACGTTCGCCATGAGCTTGAGGACGTAGGCGCGGGCGCTGTCGGTCAGGACGGTGTTCTTGGTGGTGAGCAGCCAGAGCAGCTTCTGCTCGTCGGTGACGTTGATCCGGGTGAGTCCCCAGTAGCCGCCGGACCCCGGCACCGTCTGCGTCATGCCCGCCGCCGCCAGGAACCCCTTGACCTTCGTGACGCCGAGCTGGTTCCACAGGGCGGTGGTGGCGGCGTTGTCGGACTTGGTGATCATGGCGGTCGCGAGCTGGGACTCGCGGGTGGTCAGGTACCGGTTGTGCTTCTTGGCGTCCCACAGGAGCGTGGCGAGGACGGTCACCTTCACGACGCTCGCCGAGTCGTACGAGGTGGTGGCACGCAGGGTGCAGCTGGTGTTGGTGACGCGGTCGCGCACGTTGACGGCGACGGTGCCGGCGCGCCCGGCGAGCGCTGCGGTGATGTCCCGCTGCAGCTTCGTGGCGAGCCCGGCCTTGCCCGACGTACAGCTGACCTGCGGCGCGGTGGCGGCGGATGCGGGCGCCGCGCCCGCGACGACCGGTACGAGGATCCCCGCGGCGGCCACGACCGGAAGGACGCGGGCGCGCAGGGAAGTGTGGTGAGTCATGTGAGTCCCCCTGAGTGTTGAACGAGTACGCCGATGGCCCACTCGACGTACATGACGGCTGGGCGCACGGATGGTTGTACGAATCGACTGCCCGGCCCCAGGCTGTTGCACAGCGGTGACAATCGGCCCCTCTCCTGCGGATGACAGTGCCGTTCGGGCCCTGCCGGTGATCTTCGACCGGAGCCCCGCGGACGCGCGCCGGATCCCGGCGAGCACCACGCCCGGCAGCGGACGGGCACGTCGTGGCCGCCCCTCCCGGCTCCGCGGAAGGCCCGTCATCAGGTGCACAGAAGGGCACTTGGGCAGGAGAAACGCAACTTCGACAGGATCCGCCGGAGCAGTTACGTTCACCTGGCCTTCGGCGACCGGTCACGGTCGCCCAGGAGTTCCTCCAGGCCGAGCCACGACCGGTGTCGAGGCGGGTCCGTCGCGCGATGACGGCCCCTCGACGTCGTGGCCGAGCCGGCGAACCGGGTCCGCACCGGCCCACGACCAGGGAGAGACACATGCCCCGCCTCGCGCTGTACACCTTCGGCGTCCTCAAGTCTCCGCTCGCCGCCGACACGCCCCTGACCCGCGAACTCAAGGACAGCGGGGCGGCCGTCTACGGGACGATCGGCCGGCAGCCCGGGTATCTCGGGCGCGCGGAGGCGGTGGACGGGGGCCGGGGCCCGCACTTCGACCTGGACTGGGGCGTGTGGGGAGAGTTCGCCGTACCGGCCTGGTACGAAGGGGGCCGTACGGCGCGGACGACCGCCCTGGACGCGACCCTCTCGCTCTGGACCGATCTGGGCTCCGCGGTCGACGCCGTCTTCACCGGCCTGCACCGCGAGGCGCTGAACCGGCGTCACGACTGGTTCGAGCGGACGGGCCGACCGAGCCACGCGTGCTGGTGGCTCGGCGACGAGGCGATACCCACGTGGCAGGACGGTGTCTCCCGGCTGGAGCACGTCCACGAACACGGCCCCGCGCCGCACGCGTTCACGCTCCACCACTCCTTCGGCCCGGACGGGACTCCGGCCAGGACCGGGCCCAGGGGCGTCGGGCCGAAGGGTGACCGGGTTCGATGACGAGCGGGGCGGCGCGTGCGCGGTCGGAAGGTCGGCGGAACGAGCAGCGTCAGCGTCGTCGCACGCGTGCACATCCGGGATGCGCGGCGGCTCCGAGTCCCGTGCGTCCGCCGCTCCCGCAGCGTCGCGGTGCCCGGACGGGGTCCGTGGCCGCCGGCCGCCTGCTAGCGTGACGGCATGCGTGTCCTGGTGATCGGGGGCAGCGGCTACGTCGCCGGACTGATCCTTCCCGTCCTCACGGCCCGGCACGAGGTCACCGTGCTCGACCCGCGCCCCAGCGCCGGGGGCGCCCACACCCACCTCACCGGATCGGCGACCGACCCGGTGGCGCTGACCGCAGCCATGGACGGTGCGGACGTCGTCCTGCACACCGCCCTCGCCAACCCCACCGGTCGACAACTGGCCGACGCGGCACGCGCCTTCGACATCAACGTCACGTCCGTCCACCTCGCCCTGGCCGCCGCCCACCAGGCCGGAGTGCCCCACGCCGTACACCTCTCCAGCCTGTCGGTCTTCCGTGACCTCACCTCACGCGCGCTCGACGAGACGGTGCCGCCGGACGCCACCGACCCGTACGGCCTGACCAAACGCCTCGCCGAACAGGTCTGCCACGCCGCCGTCGCCCAGTGGGACATGTCGGTGACCGTGCTGCGCCTGGCCTGGCCGACCACCGACGAGGCGTGGCCCGCCTGGGCGTTGCCCGGCCGACCGCCCAGGACCCACACCCTCGACGGCGCTCCGGTCCACGCCCTGGCCGCCGACGACCTGGCGCGAGCGGTGCTGGCCGCCCTGGAGCACCGCGCCGGCTACGACGTCTTCCACATCACGGGGACCGACCGGGCCGGACTCTGGAACCAGGCCAAGGCCCGCGACCTGCTGCACTGGGAACCGCGACGCCGGTGACCGCCCCCAGCGACCGGTGCGGTGGGCCGACGCCACGGAGGACCCCTTCGGCGGCGGAGGGAGGAGGGCCCCCGCGCCCCGAGGCCTTGCCCGCGCCGTCCTGCTGCTCGCCCTCACCACACCGGTACGCAGCAGCGCGTCGAGCCGGCCGGTCGGCCATCCGGGCCCGTCAGGAGCGCCCCGTCCGGGATCGGGTCAGACACGTGTGGTGGCGCGCAGAAGCCGGTTCTGTCGGTGCAGGGCGAGTTCTCCGGGGGCGCAGGCTGCGAGGGTGTCCGGGTCGGTGACGGGTGGGCGGGCGGTGCGGACGACGGAAGCGGCAGCGTCGCGCAGCCAAGCCGGGTCGGGTTCGGCTTCGGCGAAGGTGGCCAGCCGGGCCAGGTGGTGCTCCGGTTCGTCGAGGATGTCCTCGTAGGTCAGGGCCATCCGCCGGTCTGCGGGCAGGCGGATGAACTCTTCCACTCCGTGGGTGATCAGGCCCGACCAGAAGGTGCCGAACGCGGCCAGGGGGATCGGGGAGCGCATCACCAGCTCGCAGTCCACGTCGCCCGCCAGGTGAGCCAGGTGCTCCGGCAGGGACGCGGGCGTGCTCGGGGGCCGATCTGGAAGGGGGAGGTGAGGCCGAGCAGCCCCATGGCCCGCGTCCGCAACAGGAGGGTGCGGAAGCCGATGTGCCGGCTCATCGACAGGGCGCACGCGGGTCCGGAGCGGCTCAGGTGTACGAAGCGGGCTTCCGGGAACATCGCGCACAGCGCCGGGAGGAAGGCGAGAGAGGCGCCCGAGCGCTCCACCACCACCGAGCCGCCCAGCCGTCGCGAGAGTTCGGCGAACAGCGCACGGTAGTGGACGGCAGTCGGCCGGGCGGGGCCAGCCGGGGATCGTGGCGGCGAGGTCGTCGTGCAGTGCGTCGGGGGTGGCGCTCAGCGCCGGCAGCGCCATGTGCGAGATGGCAGGAACACCGGTCTCGGGCCGGAAGCGCCCGTCCGCGTAGGGGTAGAGCAGCTCGGGCATGGGGTGACCGGAGGCTGCGATCGCGTCGAGGGGGCGGGCCGGCCCGCTCAGGAGCGACCAGAAGTCCCGCCCGTCGACCACCCCGCCCTCGAACGCGAGATGTCCCCGGCAGGCCAGTGACGTGAAGAACTCGTTCATGCTCAGCACATCGGGATGAGCCTGCAGGGCGCGCGACAGCATGGTCGACCCACACCGCCCGCTCCCCACGATGAAGGTGAGATTCATGAACCCTCCAACACGTCATCCCGCTCCGTAACCGAACATGACGGTAAGTCACACCACCAGTCGGTGTCCCGGGCCGGAACAAGACCCAGCGGGGACCCCCGCGCCCTCCGCGCAAGACACGCCCGTGACCAGCGGGGCGCACCGAAGCTCAGGGCAGCGAGCCGGACTCAGGAGGGATTCACGCGGACGGGTGACCGGACTCCCGCCCTGGTACGGGTGAACTCTCGCCTCTGTGCCGCGCGACCATCTCCACCGGCGGTCCGGGGAAGGCCGAGTGGGGGAGAACCGGAGGCCACGAAGGCCGCTCACCGCGCACGTGGTGGCAACGGCTCAACCAGCCCGCCGTGCCGTCCGTCTCCGTCGGAGTGCCCAGACCACCAGGGCCGGCACGGCGACTTATTTTTTTGTTTAATTACTATAATATTAAATTATTTGCTTTTTATTTAATTTTATTTAAATTAATATTAATAAATTTCTAACTTAAATAAAAATAATTAAATTTTTTTATGATGTTTTATTTATATATATTTAGTTTATTTAATTATTTTTATTGGAATTAAATTTATTATTTTTTTAATTTATTGTAAATTTTTAAATTGTGTAATTAATTTATATATGCTCTTTTAAATCTTATTCTTAAGAAATTTTATTTATTTTTAATAATTTAAAAGATATTTATTTAATCTAATTTATAATTTTGTAAAGAAATTAGATATACAAACTTATAGACATTAAAAATTATTTATCTTTCTATTAATTTTTTTAATTTCATATTATAGTAAAATAATAAAATTAATCTATAAATTAAAAAAAAAAATATATATAAATATAAAAATTTTATATAATTTTTAAATCTTAATGTAATAAGTAAAAACATTTAGGCAGTATTTTCGATAAAAAATTACTGTTTCCTATTGTTGTTTTAATTATTAAAATCTTTACAATAATAATTTTGATGCCCATTTAAATAAGCGATTAAATAAAATTATTATTATATAAAAATATTTATTCAAAATTTTATAATTGTTTTATGCTTAAATCCACTTTTTCTTTTATTTTATTTATATTGAAAAATAGACTTATTTTTTTTTCTCTTTTTGACTTATTTTATTAATTAATTAGTTCTTTTATCATTATTTTTTTAATATTTTATTTTTTTTAAAGTTTTTTTTATAATATTTTATTTATATTATTATTTTTATTTGTTTGCGTTTCCGTGTTAGATAAAAGTTAATATTGTTATTTTTACATTTTTTTTAATAAAATTATTATTTCTTTTATTTGTTTAGTTTATAATTATTTTTCGCACCCCCCTAATCCATTTAAATTAAATTTTTTTAAATTTTTTTTAAAAAATAATTTTATTAAAAATTTTTTTATATATTTATTAATATTCTAATCGTTAAATTTTAATTATTTTAAATAAATTTTTTAAAATTTTTCCCCCCCCTTTTTTATGTTTTTTAATTTTTAATTTTCTTAAATTTTTTTGTCATTCTTTAATATTTTTCCCTTCTTTTTTCCGTTCATTTATTTTTTTAAATTAATTATTTTTCTTATCTAATAATCTATTGTATAATCCCCTTTCATTTTATATATTTTTTTTCAATTTTTAAATTTTATTTAAAATCTTTTTTGTTGTTTTAAATAAAAAAAAAAATAATTTTTATAAATTTTTTCATTATAATTTTTTAAAAATCTTCTGTTATTTTTCTTTTAATTGTTTTATTTTTATTTTATAATTTGTCTCATAATTTTATTTTATAAAAATTTATTTATTTCCCCCCCTTCATTCTTATCCTGTTTTTAATAATGGCTTCATTTAATTTTATCTAATACCCCACCTTTAATCCCCCCTAATCCACCCCCTCATTACTTTTAATCTTCTCTATCTTATGTTTTATACGTTAAATATTTTT